>NZ_JBTRXV010000114.1:0-10243 GCF_054608695.1 Thiomonas sp. | reverse complement strand
TGAATATGCCGTTCGCCCTGACGGTCACCCGGCCCAGGTAACTGCCCTTGTTCTTCCCAGCCGGTACCTTCGCTTGGACTATGTCCCATGTCTGAAAGCCGAAAAGGCGCTTTTCCCTCGTTTTGTAGGCACGCGGAAAACCGTACCGCGTCAAGATTGTCCGTTGATATCTGCCGCGCCCCGCGGCCTTTATGCGTAGGACTGGATGTTGTCGCCAGCCAAAAACGGCGTCCACATGCCCCACGCAAGCGGCGTCGTGGCAATGACTTTTCGGGATCCCGAAACGCTCTCTGTTCCATTTTGTCCTGCCGCCGCTGGCCGACTCCACGGGCAACCCTGTTCCCGCCAGCCGTTGCCATAGCGCCCATCTGGTGCTGTTGACCGCAGCCGCGTCCCGCAAAGGCGCCTTGCGGTGTGCCTCGATTCGAGCCAGGCGCCGGGGATCATCGGCAAGAAAGTCCCGCGCGTCCCGATTGCCTTTTTTCTGATTGCAGGGGATGCAGGCCAAGGTGCGGTTGCTGACCCGATCGCTGCCGCCCAGGCTGCGGGGTTGGATGTGGTCGATCTCCAAAGGAACATTCTCCGCGTCGCAGTAGGCGCATCGCCTGCCCCACTTTTCCAGCAGATATTCCCGGACCTCGTAGCCGGCCAATGGACCTTTCTGATACTCGACGCCGCGAATTTCCGGGTTCTCCATGGCCTGCATATCGAATCGGACCACCTCCTGCGATAGCGCTTGGACCGGCGCCCAGCGGCGAATTCTCTCCACCCACGTCATTGTCGTTTCCACGCGATGCCGCAGAGATGGGGGGAGCCAGCCGGCGGGGCGGGTGCGATTGGCGTGTCTCGGGGCGCGGTAGCGGAGCTTGCCGCGCCGGGATCGGCGATGCTCATTCCGCTGTTTCAGCGCCTTGTGGATGGTCTCTCCGCGATGAATGAGCTCCATGAGCATGAGCACGATCGCCACATGGCGGCTCTCATCTTCGGCCATTATTTCCTTCTCACGCACCAGGGCCAGCCCCGTCGTCTTGCCGCCGGGATCCATCTTGAGTCGCAGCGGCTGGGTTTCACCGCCAACCCGGTCTTTGAGCCGAATGACGAATGGGCGGATCCTATGCACCACCGCCCGGCCACGTTCCAACAGCAGCCGGGCGCGTTTTTCCGAACACGGCATCAGCGGCTTCTTCCTTTTGTCGAGCACGAATACTGCCATCACTGCCTCCTTCTGGCCCTTACGGGCCCTGTAACGCGGGCCTTGCGGCCCGTCTCCCCTCGGGAATGTCTGCAACCGGCTCCACCTTTTGGGTGTGGCTGAAACCTTCGGCGCTTTGCCTTTCGCCAGCATGATCTCCGCCTTGCAGGGCGGCGGACTGAGGAAGCATCCGCCAGTGCGTCTCGACGACCTGTTGCAAACGTAGCCGACTGGTTACGGCTTTCCCTGGCCGCCCAAAGGGCTTTGAAGCCCTTGCTCCTTGAGGGAACGGCGAGCGGCACCAGGGCCGTTGCATACCCTATTCCCCCATGAGGCGAAATATTTCGCCGGAGCGGCGGATGCTGTCGCGCCCAATCCCAAAAAATTTCGCCTCATGGGGGAATAGGGGTGAGGAGGCAATTCGGCTTTCTCGGCAAAAAAAAGGAGTCGGTCATGAACGATAAAATGGGAACGATCGAGTGGTTGTGGTTTGAATTCCGGCGGAGCCCGGCGGGGCACATCCTGCTGTCGCTGCTGGCGTCGCCCTGGACCTGGGCGGCGATCGCGGGCATGTGGCTTGGATCCAAGGTCGGGGGATGGCTGTGAAGGGCGGTCCTCTGCCCATTTTCTTGTTGCTGATCACGGGCCTGCTGGCCGTCTGGCTCTTCATTCAGAGCAACAAGGAGAACCAGGCGCAGCAAACCGCCATGGAGGCCGCGCAGCGGTGCTCCGGGGCGCGGTTCGATGCGACCTATGACCGCAGCCTGGGGAGTGAAAGCGCCCAGCGAAAGGCCTTGGACGCGGCGCGGATCGCCCGCGTCTGCGGCGAGGCGGAAAAGCAGCGCCGGAACCTCCAGTCCGTGCAGCAAAGCACCGGGGCCGCCCAAGACAAGGTGGCGTCATCCATTTTGCATTAAACCACTTTATTTCAAGGAGACATCATGAAACACGTTATGTTGGTGGCAGCTATTTCGGCGACTCTCTTCTCCTGCTCTTCCCTCGCGGCGACGAGCGGATTGGATCGGAACACGGGGCCCCTTGGAGCCATGGCGGAGAACTTCCCGGCGAAGCCCGCCGCCGGAACTCCATACTACGCCGAAGTTCCCATCGGGCGATGGAAGGGAAAGTGCTCGGCGATGAGCGGAAATCGCCAATATTGCGCCGGGACCGGCGACGTCGTCATCAAATATCCCCGGCTCAAGTTCAAAGTCGGAGAAAGAGTTCTGCGCAGGATGGGGAATTTCGTGGTATTGGAGACGGATTGCCATGTTGATTCCGACGCGATGGGGACCATCGCCTGTTCGGAGACGGGGGGATTTTCTCTCCCGCTCCGCGACGCGCCCAGGAGAATACGGGCACTGGCCGAACATGATGGGAGTTACACCAGGAACATAGTGTCGCCGACTCTCGTCGGGCAGATGGCGCCCTACCGCTTCTACCCGACGGGCAAGTGGACCGCTCGGGCGACGCATTTGGGTGGCCTGGCGCTTGACAGCGCCAGTGGGCAGGGGGAAATCCGAATCCCGTTGTCCACGCCGTGGTCGAGCATGGACTTGCTCGCCGGCGCCGGGGGAGCATCCGATATGGTCCAGACCAGATACTGCCGGATGTCGAAGCGGTTTCAAGGTCTGAAATGCCGGGTGATGGCCAGCTACGTCAGATGAGAGCGGGAGGAGACATGAAAAAACGGTCATTATTCCTGGTGGCCGCCGCCCTTGCGGCGGCCTTGTCCGGGTGCAGCAAGAGCACGGTGGGCAGCGGCTCGGAGAACACGAACGGCACCGAGCAGTCGTCCGGCGTCGAGAAGAAGATGGACGTGAACACTCAGCGGCAGGCGGCCTTGGAGATCAAGGAGCCGGCGGTGCCGATTCTGGTCTCCGCCCTGCGGCGGAGCGTCGATGCCGGGAAACCGCGCGGCGCCGTGCTGAATCCCAACTTGGGCTGGGCCATCGTGGACGGCACCGCCGCCGCGAAAATGGGCCTCGCCCCGTTGAAGAAAAGCGCCGTGCTGGTCGGGTATCCCTACGCCTTTTCCGCCACCCCGTGCCTCAATGAAAAATTCGCCGTCGCGAAGTTGAAGAGGGAGGCCGCCGGAGGCGGGGCGGACGCGGGGATCGCGAAGGCCGAGTTGGCGGCATACCGGCGCAATCCCCAATCCTTGTGTATCCACTATGCCGCCGGCGTGGCCACGATCTTCGGATCGGCCATGCCGATCATGGGGTGGAGGAATGGGTTCAACGAGCCCAAGGACGACAACTTCGCGCACGGGCTCGCCGAGACGGCGCAGTTCTCCAATCTCCTCCTGACCAGGCTGTATTACTCCCTGCCCAAAACCGCCTTGTCGGGACAGCGAGAGGCGCGGATCCAGATTGTGAAGGCCTTTTATGAAATCCCATCCTACGCTCTGGCCCGGATGTGGAATCTGGCGAAGGCGACGGTCGTCGGCCAGGGGGTGACCATCAACGGGTCTGGATCGATCCCCGACGGCGGCGCGATGGGCTTCAGGATCGGCGGCGCTACCTACGTCGGCGGCCCGTCCGGTCTGAGCGTCACCCAGGACGGCGTGAAATGGCTGGGCGACGGCAGGATCTCGGGAAGGGAGGTCAGTCTGTCCTTCTCGCGGAACGTCAGCCGTTCCCTGGGCGAGAGCCGGAGTCTGGGGCGGAGCGAGCGCGAGGGCGTGAGCGGCAAAACGCATGAAGAGGCCAATGTGGCCGGGCAAGGAGGCTGAAAATGGCGGGGAATGACGTCAAAAAGCTGGAAAAGATGAAGGCCGACCTGGAGGCCAAGATCGCGGCGGCAGTTTTTCGCCCATCACCAAAAAGTAGCCCCGTTTTTGAATGGCGATAGTAAGAGATGAGGGCGGCAATTCCGCCGCCCCGCATTTTGGGTAGGAATTTCCCTGCCTCACTTTAAAGGAGAAGTGAAATGGACAAATTCTGGAAAGTATCAGCACAGAAGTATCTGACGGACGTTTTTTTTCGTCGTGAAATCGACGATAAGGCGAACAATGGCGACGCTTTTGCGGCGGCGGTAATCGCAACCGCAGCGGCAAGACCCATGAAGAGGCCAATGTGGCCGGGCAAGGAGGCTGAAAATGGCGGGGAATGACGTCAAAAAGCTGGAAAAGATGAAGGCCGACCTGGAGGCGAAGATCACGGCGGCCAAGGCCATGGAGAAGCGGCGTGCGCGGATTTGCCGCGCCATGGAGGGGGCCGGGGTGTTCTCTCTGGACGACGACGTCCTGGAGATCGAGATCCAGGGCATCGCCAAGCTGCACGGCCTGGTCAAGGACCGGCGGGAATCCCGCGATGGGAAGGGCGGCGGCGATGCGACCGAAACAGCTCTCTGAGCCGGATCGGGTCGCCGTTTGGCTCATCACCCGCGAGATGGCCGACAAGGCGATGGGCAAAGCCCCCGACGAAGCCCGCTACGTGACCGGATACCGGCGCAGGATGGCCATGCGGTATCTCTTGAAAGATGGGGTCTGGCCCAAAGACTCCTGATGATCGGGCTTTCATGACGGCCATGGCCGGCGGATTCCGCCGGCTCTTTTTTCGGAACTTGTCTGACTGGTCTGATAGGGTTTCGGTATTTTCGCGGCCCGCCCCGCTTGTCATCGGCGATCCGCCGCGCTAAGGTGATTCCACCTCTTCATGAGGCTCCTTCCCTGGCCGCACCGCCCCTTCCGGGCGGGGAGACGGCCTGTTGTTTGGAAAAGGAGCCCATCCATGCGTTTTCATCGAGAGAAGATCATCCAGGAGGAAGGTGTCCGCTGCGACCGCTGCGGGCGGGAGATGCTGCCCGAGGATTCCGGCTGCGAACATTCCGAAAGGATCGTCATCCGTTTTCGCGCCGGCTACGGCAGCGTCTTTGGGGACGGCAATCTGGTGGAGGGGGATTTTTGCCAGCACTGCCTGAACGAAGTCCTCGGCAAGTACCTGCGGATCATCGAGGACGACCCCTTCCGGCCCAGACCGCAGGCGCAGGATCCGGCCCGCAAGGCCTATCAGGGCCACCAACTCGACGCCGTGCTCCAGGCCGAAACATTCTGGCACGAACTGCGCCTGGCGTCCGGCGGGACATCGGGGCGGGACGGCTAGTTTTCTCCGTGATACGCGCCCAGGCGCTGGCCAGCGCCTCGATACAGTAGTCGGCCAGCGTCACGCTGGACAGGTATAGCGTTTCGGCAGCTTGATCGTTCAGCCAGGCCCGCACGGCCGGGTGCGGCTCGGGTTTCATCGCCTCGGAAACGACGTTGGTATCGAGGACGATCATTCAAACCTCAGCGGCTCGGCCGGCGTCTTGTCTTTTACTCGGTCGAAGATCTCAAAATCCTCGTTGGTCAGGCCGATCTTGCGGCCCAATGCCGCCAGGGCCTCACCCACGCGAACACGCGCCTCCGGCTTGACCGCCATTGCCAGAATCTCGCGGACCTCAGCCTCGGTGCTGTGCCCATGTTGAGCGGCCCGCACCCGTAACGCGCGGTGCACATCGTCGGGCAGATTGCGTACTATCAGCAGTGCCATTGCATCACCTTGGGAAAATGATTTCACCGCATGTTCGCATAGGCACGGCAACGCGACCGCGATCAACTCGGCGTCGGTCAAGACCGTGGCGGCAACATTCGCTTGTACGGGATCGTCGCGTACAACAGCACGCACAAGGACATTGGTATCTACTGCGACCTTCATTTCTTGCCTGCCCATCCTTGCGCAGCCGCCTCGTTGATTTCTTCGATGGTGGCAACCTTCTGCGTCCTGCCCGCGAGCAGGCCGACGAAGCTGGATATCGTCCCAGCGGGCCGCGCCGCTTTGAGTACGCCCCGACCATCTGGCAGTAAGTCCAGCTCGATCTTGTCGCCTGGCCTGATGCCGAGGTGTTGCAGTACGTCCTTCCGAAATGTCACTTGTCCCCGTGCGGTAACAGTCAATGTGGGCATGGCACCCTCCCCTCAATCCTCGCCCTCGTCGTGCAAAGACCACCAGGCCTCGCCTCCTGGCAGGCAAAGGCTAGGAGAACAATTCGTCCCAAAAATCCGTCTCCAGCAAGGTGTATCCGGTTCATTCTGGCCACCAATCGGCCAAGACCTGCGCATCCAGTCCCCAGGATGGGTCGCGAGGGAACCGGGCTATCGGGAGTCCTGTTTCGATGGAAGCGATGCGTCTTGCATCCTGCCACTCCTTGGCGATGGCCTCAATGGCGCATTGGCGCAGGCTGGGGGACTGTTCCAGGATTTTGGCCAAGTCCTTGCGTTGGATGACGATGGTGGATCGCCAGCCAGAGGAACGCTTCTCGGATTGCCATCCCCACTTCATCAGGTGCATCAGAATGACACCGATACGTCTTTCAACCTCGCGGCGATCCCACTTCCCCATGGATTCCAGTTCATCGGCGGCGTTTTCCCAATCCATCCAGGCGGGCTGATAGTGTCGCAAAGCCGCTGCCTGCTCTTGCGTCCATGCGTGAAAATCCTGGTTATAGAGGCTGCCTGGCGCGTCTGGTTTCAATGTGGTCCATCCTGGATTCCACTCTCGCCACGGCATCATCCAGAGCTTGCCTATCCGCTTCGAGGCGGCTGGACAGATCGAGAATGCGCGCCGCGTGATCGCGGAAACGCTCGTTCATTTGCGTCTGAGCGCCAACGATCTCTGCGATTTGCGCCTTGATGTCGTCCCTCGCGGGGGATGGATCCGCATGGGAAGGGGCTGGCGCGGGTTCCCCGCGTTGCCGGAAGCCATCCCTGACTTCCGCCCATGCGGCTGCCAAGTCGCGCAGCGCGTCGGTTGGCGTCTTCCCAAAGGCGGACACGGTCGGCATATCCTCGATGGCTACCGCCCAGTCGCCGTCCTCGTTCAGCCAGAGGCGGACGGTGTGCCCATCGAATTGGGTTTTATTCTCCCGTTCGTACCACCAATGGGAGAACCGGATGCCACCCACCAGAATGGAGGCCACGGATACCATAAGCACGGTGAATAGCGTCATTGGACCCATGTCTTCACTCCTTACTTCGCTTCAACCCGGGCGCATCTGGAGATGGAGCCTGGGTTTGGTCCTTTCGCGAAGTGGGATGGTCGTGGTTCTCGTAGAGCTTCCGCTTGTCCCACATAACCGCGGCACCGAAAATCACAGTGAAAAGAGTGATTACTACTAACCCTGGTATGTATCCAACGTGGTCCATGGTCAATCTCCCGGCATCCGCAACGCTTCGGCCATGCGCCCTTGCTTCCCTCATTCTATCCTTGGCAGTCACACCATGGAACGATAGCGTGGAAAGATTGCATTCTATTTTGCCAGGGATGACGGAATGTTTGGGCTGGACGGATTGACCATCACCTCCCGCGTCATGGGGCGCACCACCAGATCCATATCCTCCATCGGGATAGCGCCCAATAGCGCCTCGTCGCCCATCACCATGGCGCCAACGAAACAGCGCCGATTTCCAAAGTGAATCTCTACAGGCCCGACATACGGCACCTGGAGTCTGGAACCATCCGCCAGCGTGACCTCCCGCTTCTCCTGTTCCTGGAGATCCAACTGGATCGCCACATGCTGCGGAATGCACAGGTGCAGCGCTCCAGTATCCGCCAGGGCGTTGACCTCAAGTGGGGCAAGCTCCCGCTTTACAGGATTGCCAAGTGTGATCGTTGTGTGCGTTATTCCCATATCATCATCCTCGTCGCCTGATTTCTTGCCAGTGTGAATCCTCCCACGACTAAGCCCAGGCTGTGTAGTCGGGGCTTCAATCTCTGCGGCTGTGGCCTGCGCGTGCTGCCATAATGTCGAGAGATCTAACTCGACTGGCGACGCGGTCGCCACCCGCCTATCAGATACCCAATTGCCGGAATAGGTCCTTCGCATCCTGGGCGCGATGCACGTCTTCGCCGCGTGCGCTCTTCGCCAGCGTCGCGGGCAGCGAGTTGCCAACCCGCACCACGAGGATGCACAAGGCCGCGTCCTCGATGGTGCTGATGATCCGGTAATCACCCGCGCGATATTTCCAAAACTCGCCCAGGAGAGGGCCTTTCAGGGCCTCGCCGATGGCGCGGGGGTCGTCCAGTACGGCTACACGCTCGCGCAAAAACGCCGTAATACGTTTGGTGATCGGTTTATCCAGATTCGCAAGACACTTTCTGGAAGTCTCGCTGAACCTAATCTGCCAGACCAAGACTGCCCTCCACCTCTTCCAAAGAGTATGTCTGGCTGCGACCAGCGCGAATTTCGGTTAACTCCTGCTCGGCCAGGTATAAATCCTCGATGTCGTCCAGATGTTCCAGGATGGCCTCGGTCGCATAGAAGGTTTTGCTGCGGCCAGTTTTAGCGGCCAGTTCGTTGAGCCTGCGTTCAACCTCTTCCGGCAATCTGATGGATATGGGCATGGCGCTTCTCGGTTCGATATGTTTACAACACTTTAGGCGCGTTCCGCGTAAAGATCAAAAATGGTGTGGCCGCCGCAGCCGGTTCATTCCGGGACGAAAACCATGGCGTCTTCCGTCGCCTTCGCCGCCCCCGCAGGTCCTGTCAGCGGTGCTTGAGATTTCGCTTCTGGTGAGGCTCCCGGCCCGAGCCTTTTGCGCCGGTTGCCCCAGATCTCGTAAGCCCGCATTTCCAGATTGGCGGTCGTGCGATCCGCGTGGCTCGGGGAAGATTGATAGCCCGTCCACAAAATCCACGGCCCGAAGCCCGCGCGACGAAGGCCTCGACAAGGGCCGGCGGTGGCGCGGGTTGTGGGCGGCAAGCCGGGGCGTGGCCCGGCTGGTGGCCATCGGCCAGCCGTCCACGAGGCGGTGGAGTTTGTGGGCGGGCGGGTTGAAGATGCCCCATGGTCGCCCACAGGGCTACCTGAATACGCCCACAGGATGCCCTCCGGTCGCCCTGTGGACGCCTCCAGGGGGTCCACTGGAGACCCTGCGGGCTACCTCTGGTCTCCTCGTGGACTTCTGACCAGGGCCAACGGTGGTTTGGCCTTGCCATTTTGTAGAAGCTGGCCGGAGTGAGCGACAAAACCACGGCGCACATTCCGGCCAGATCATGGATGCCAAGCTCTCGCGCTCCGATGAAGGCCCGGGCCTGACCCTCCCGGGGGATATACAAGGCGGGCGATTAGTGGACACCTTCGCGGCACCACTTTTCGATGGCGCTCTTGCTTACGCCAATCTGTGCGGCGATCTCGCGGAAGGATGCCTAGCCGTCGCGCATAGATCGCGCCTGGTCGCGTTTCTCGACGTTGGTGGCCTTTCTTCCCCCTGCCCGGTGTAGTTCGTCGCGTAGCGGCCTTCTATGGCCCGGAGCCTTGTCACCAGGTCATCGGGGATGATCGGCCGGAGCCAGTCGTACAGGGTGGATCGCCTGAAACGGTAACGGGGATCTATTTCCTGCCCTCTCCAGACCATCGCGAGGGCCATCGCCATCGTTGCGACAGACCGCATCCATGGGGCAGGGCGACAATCCATGCGGTCGGCTCTCCGTCCCAGCAAGTCGCGCCTTCCTGCGTCAGTCACGCCTCGCTTCTTGGGCCTCCGAGCCGGGATTTTTCTCCCTTCCACCGCGACACCCCCGTTCCGTGGCGCTGATCGTCCTGCTCCCGCTTTGCGCCTCCCCCTTTGGGTGAGGGAGGCGAAAGCGGGAGCAGGACGGCGCCAAACCCGGAAACGGGGGAGGCTCAATCCGCGTTTCCAGTCTCTTTGATGCGCTCATCGCCGCGCGGGCTAGAGGGGGCTCCCCAAGAGCAGGCTTTTGGCCGAACTCTACCCACAGCACAGGAGAACAACACCATGAACAACGCCATCAAGACCTACAGCCTCCGCGACGCCGCCGAAGCCTTCCCCGCCCTGCATGACTTCATGGGCCGGGCGCAGATCGACGCGCTGGCCGATGGATGCCGGAACAGCGAAGAACAGCAGTTTTTCCGAGCCAAGGTGGTAGAACTGGCCGGCATCATCGCCACCATGCCCAAGAGCTACGAGACCGATGGCCAGGGCCTGGACGCCGTGGCGCACCTGCACTACTTCACCCCATCTTGGGACTGGTACATCACTGAAAAAGACGTGG
>NZ_JBTRXV010000113.1:0-10385 GCF_054608695.1 Thiomonas sp. | reverse complement strand
CCGTCTTCCGTGGTGCTCAGCACGTAGTAGTTGTGCGCGTCGTAATGGGCGTATGCCGGCGCATAGGTACCGATATTGCGCTCGAAATGGTTCAAGCCGACGCCCCAGGGGTTGCGCGCGATGAGTTGTGCAGCACCGCTCCAGATGATGAAGCGGCTCTCCGTACTGGTGTCGAGTTCCTTGTCCAGGGGAACTGCGACCACGCCGGGCATGGAATCCTTGGTTTGCATCGTCATGTCAATACGCGCAATGACGGAATCAGGCAACCAAAGGTGGTAGTTGAACAAGGCGATGACGATGACCGCCGCGAGCAAGGCACTGCGGCGGAAGGTCAGAATCAGGGCCAGGATCGCAAGAATGCCGTAGGACTGCCTGGAGTAGGTGAAGAAGTTGACGAAGATGCCGAAGGCCAGGCAGGCCAAGGCCATCCAGCGCACGGTGCGGCTCGAACGGTAGTAAAGGGCGGTGACCCCCATCAGGGTCAGATAGATGGTGTAGAACGCCGAAGAGCGGTTCGCGTCGGTCGAGTTCCAGCTAAAAGGCGCTGCTACGCGGCGCATTTCGTTGTAGTTGAAGCCATAGTCCAGCACCTGCCGCAGGCCGAGGTAGGTGTCGAAAAACACGGTGAACAGAATGGCGAAAAACAGCAGTTTGATGGTTCTTTTGTCCCGCACTGCGTAATAGGACAAAAAGAACAGCAGCATGTAGAGCAGGGCATTCTTGAGCGCCTGAAAGTCCGCCAGTACGGTCGATGCGTCGTACACCTGACCAATCAGGAAGCCCCAGATCAACACCAGTGAAAAAAACACGAACTGCTTTTTGAGCGGCGCCGGTCCTGGGGTCTGGGCCTTGTTCTTGTTTCTCATGATGAGTACCAAGATAGCGACAAACAACAGATTGGTGATGTTCAGCCCGGTCAGCGTGAAGTCTGGGAACATGCGCTGATTCGGGATGTAGAAAATGGTGAACATCAGCAGATACTTCAGCGCACGCGGCGTGGCCTGTACGTCGGTGGCGATGGCGGGGCTTGCGGCTTTCATCATCGATCAGGTGGGTTGGTCAGGCTGGAATGAGGCTGGCGGCCGGGGACTGCAACGCTGCACCGGAAAGTCCGTCAGCCTGGTCAAGGAAGCGTTGCGCCCACATTTCGTAGGTCAGGGTCAGCCACAGAAGCTCGCTGTTGTCGTGCGTGCCGGCCAAGTGCCGATTCATGCACAAGCGCACCCCTTCGACATTGAACACGCCGCGCTCGGCGAAGCGGCGTGAGTTGATGGTGTCGCGCATGAGTTCGCGCAAATCGTGGCGCAGCCAGTGGGCGATGGGAATGGCGAAGCCTTGCTTGGGCTTGTTCAGCACGCTGGCGGGCAGGAGTTCTTCCGCCACGCGCCGGAACAGGTACTTGCCCTTGCCGTCGCGCAGCTTGCCGTCGCGCAGCTTGAGGTCGAACGGCAGCCGCGCGGCGAATTCGAGCAGGACATGGTCAAGCAGTGGGGCGCGGGCTTCGAGCGAATTGGCCATGGTCATGCGGTCGACCTTGACCAGAATGTCGTCGCTGAGATATGTGGCCATGTCCCCGTTCAGGATGCGTTCCATCGGGTCGGGGATGTTCGCATCGAGAAAATGCCGGCGGATGCTGGAATAGGGGTCGGCCCGCTGGAACTCGGGGGCGAGGATGAGGCGCAGGTCGTCACTGTTGGCCAGCGCCACGCTGGAGATGTAATCGTCGGGGTAGGGCAATGCCATGCGCGTCGCGATGCGGCGCAGGCGCACGCCCAGCGTGCCGGGTGCGAGGGCTGCAGCGGTGCGCAGCAAAGGCCCGCCCAGGCCAAGTGAGGATCGACGCAGTGTGAGCAGCTTCTGGTATTTCGCATAGCGTTCGTAGCCGGCGAAGAGTTCGTCCCCGCCGTCGCCCGAAAGCACCATCTTCACATGACCCGCCGCCAGCTTGGCGACGAGATAGGTGGGAACCGAGGATGAGTCGCCGAAGGGCTCGTCGAAGTACCAGACCAGGTCTTTCAGCGTGGACACGGCGTTGGCCTCGACGACGAGTTCGGTGTGGTCGGCGCCAATGTGCCGGGCCACGGCGCGGGCTGCGGGCAGTTCGTTGAAGCGCTCCTCGCGAAAGCCGATGGAAAAGGTTTTCACCGGCTGCGCCATATTGCGCGCCATCAGCGCGGCGACCACGCTGGAATCGAGCCCGCCGCTCAGAAACGCCCCGAAGGGCACATCGCTCACCAGGCGCACGCGCACCGCGTCTTCGAGCTGCTCGAGCAGGCGGCGCTGCAGGGTGGGTTCGTCATCGGTCCACTTCGGCCCGAATACCGGTTGCCAATAGCGGCGCAAGCTGACTTGACCATGCTGCGCGGCCAGCACATGCGCAGGGGGGAGCTTGTGGACGCCTTCGTAAATGCTGGCGGGCGCCGGCACATAGCCCAGCGCGAAGTAGTCGTGCGTCGCTTGAGAAGAAACCTTGGCGCGAAAGCCCGGCACTACGGCCAGGCATTTGAGTTCGGAGCCAAAGGCCAGTGTGCCGTCAGCCAGGGTGGTGTAGTAGAGCGGCTTCTTGCCGAGGCGGTCGCGACCGAGCACAAGTTTGTTTTGGGCGAGATCCAGAATCGCCACGCCGAACATGCCGCGCAGGCGCTCGAACACGCCTTCGCCCCACTGCTCGTAGCCGTGCACGATGCATTCGGTGTCGGTGTGGGTGGTGAAGATGTGCCCCGCGGATTCAAGCTCGCTGCGCAGATCACGAAAGTTGTAGATCTCGCCGTTGAACACGATCCACACCGTGCGATCTTCGTTGTGGATGGGTTGATGGCCGGTGGCGATGTCGATGATGCTCAGGCGCTGCATGCCGATATGGCCGATCGGGTGGCGGAACACGCCCCGGTCGTCCGGCCCGCGGTGCTCGATGCGCTGGCACATGGCGTCGATCACGGCCGGATCGGCATCCAGCCGGCCGCCCAGTCCGTAGAGTCCTGCGATTCCGCACATGATGTCTGGCTCTGCTCGCGCTCAGGCCGCCATGGCCCGCGGCGCAGCTTGCGGCTGCAGGACCGTAGCCGTGTTTTGGCGCTCGGTGATGGGGTCGATGTATTCGCGGTGCCACAACTCGAGTACGGCCAGCATGTGAATATCGGCCGCGTGGTCCCACGCGCCGCTTTGGTGGCGCTCGATCAAGCCGCGAATGAAGTCGGGGTTGAAGTAACCGCGGGCGGCCGCGCGATCGGACAGCACGATGCCAGTGAGCAGCTTGGCATAGCTTCCGCCGCGCTGCAGCCACACGCTGGTGGGCAAGCCGAAGCCCTGCTTTTTCTTCTTGCGGATCGCTTCCGGCAGGATGTCGTTCATCGCCAGCTTGAACAGATGGCGCTTGTCCAAGCCGCGCACCTTGTCCGAAGCCGGCAGGCGGCCGGTGAAATCGACCAGGCGACGGTCGAGGTAGGGGAAGGCCACCTCCACGCCGGCCAGCTTGGCGGCGCGCGTCACCTTGACCACATCGTTGTCGGCGATGGTCATTTTCAGGTCGAGGTACATCAGCCGATGCAGCTCCGCATGTGCTTGAGCGTCGGCATAGATGCGGCGCTGCACGTCCAGCGCGTCGTCGGCTCGGACAGCGGCGCGGAACGCGGGGCTGAGCATCGCCTCGAAATGTTTGGAGGCGAAAGCGTCGTCGCTGTAGAAACGGTCGGGGTTGGGCAGTGTGGCGCGGTGAACGAAGTTCTTGATGCGGTTGGCGAAGCGCGAGTCCACTCCCTTGAGCGCACCAGCCAGGGTTTTGCCCAGTGCCCGCACGGAAACAGGCGCCGTGTGGAAGCGATGGAAGATCTGGTCCTTGCGATAGCGCTCGTTGCCGCCGAAGATTTCGTCGCCGCCGTCACCGGCGACCATCAGCGTGACGCCATTTTGTGCGGCCAGCGTGGTGCAGTAGAAGGTGGGAATGGCGGAGGAGTTGCCGAAGGGCTCGTCGTACGCGCCCACCAGTTTGGGCAGGGCGGCAACGGCGTCGTCTTCACTCACGCGATACTCGTGGGCTTTCAGGCCGAAATGCTGACTGGCGATGCGTGAGTAGGGCAACTCGTCGTAGCCATCTTCCTGGAATCCGATGGAAAAGCTGTTCACTGGGGCATCGTGCGCTTGCGACAGAATGCCCGAGATGCTGGAGCTGTCGGTCCCGCCGCTGAGAAACGTGCCCCAGCCCTGCGCGTCGGCACTGCGGTAATCGCGCACGGTGTGCAGAATGGTTTCACGCAACTGCTCAATGCGCTGCGCCTGCGGTGCCGCCATGTCTTCCGGGTAGCGGGCATCCCATTGGCGGCGCAGTTGAACCCGCGCACCATTCCATTCCAGGCAGGTTCCGGCGGGCAGCTTGGCCGCACCTTCGATGACGGTCAAAGGTGCGGGTACATAGCTGAAGTTGAGGTATTGGTACACCGCCTGCAGCGATACGCGGGGGGCCAGCAGACCGGAGCGCAGGATGAGCCGCAAGTCGCTGGCGATGAGCAGGCCGGCGCCCACTTGCGCATGAAACACCGGGCAGGTGCGGAACGCATCGGTGCAGGCCAGTGCGCGTTTGCCGTCGACCGACCACAG
Source organism: Thiomonas sp. (assembly GCF_054608695.1). Classification (NCBI taxonomy): domain Bacteria; kingdom Pseudomonadati; phylum Pseudomonadota; class Betaproteobacteria; order Burkholderiales; genus Thiomonas; species Thiomonas sp. The sequence goes on along the minus strand of NZ_JBTRXV010000113.1, from coordinate 5,792 downwards.
CACGTAGCTGTAGCGACCGTTGAGATGTTGGTGCGCGAAGCGGCCATCGCGCACCCAGGCGGCGACCACCGCGTCGCGCGGGTCGATGGCTGCGGCTCGCGCGCTGCCCCGCGGGGGCTCCAGGGCCAGCCCCAGTCCGCCAGCTGTGCCATCACCAATGATGCGGGTGTCGCCGCGCACCCAGACATGAACATGGGGGACTGGCATCGCCTGTCGCACTGGGGAGTCGCTGGCGGCCGGGGGCCATAGCGCGGGGTCGGACAAATCGGCCATTCCGGCGGGTGGCCGCTCGGGGCCGATGAGAACCAGAAAATCGCCGAGGATGGCAGACATGGATGGAAGCGGTGAGAGTTAAAGGCTCAGGGACGAGGCGCGCACCGCAGGGTTGCCGCTTCCTCGTAGAGGGTTGCAAACGCGGCCACCATCGCCGGCATGCTGAAGCAACGCAGCGCCTTGTCGCGTGCCGCACGGCCCAGGTTGACGGCTTGCTCGGGGTTGTCGATGAGGCGCTGGATACAGGCGGCCAGCGCGGCGTCGTCGCCGACATGGAACAGCAGGCCCGTGCGCTCGTGTTCGACCAATTCGACATTCCCCCCGGTACGCGATGCAATCACTGGACGTCCGCACATCATGCCCTCGAGAATGACGTTTGACAGCCCCTCAACCAGGGAGGGCAGCGCCACCATGCTGGCTGCCGACATCAGTGCCGCAGCGTCATTGCGCTGACCCAGGAAATGGACTTGCTCGCTCAGCCCGAGCAACCCCGCTTGTTGCCCGAGCGCCGGGCGCAGCGGACCATCTCCGGCGATGATGAGTCGTGCATGGGTGTTTCGCAGTTGGGCCATGGCACGGATCAGTGTGGCCACGTCTTTTTGTTCGACGAGGCGGCCGACGAACAGGATCAAGGGCGTGTTCAGATCGATGCCGAGCCGAGTGCGCACGGTCGCGCCGGTTTCAGGCGCAAGCTCGGGCACGGTCACGCCGTTGTAGATCACGCGGATGAGCCCGGGCGGCAGTTGCATGCTGCGCCGCGCGCTTTGCGCGCCCGCCTCGGAGTTGGCCACGACCTGCCATGACCGCCGCATCACCCATTGCTTGATGCGGCGGTGCAGCGGGCGCTCCCAGTCGTAGGTATTGCGGATGGAGCTCAGCAGCACGGGCTTGCGCCGGGCGGGGAGTAGGGCGTGGACCACGGCGCCCCACAGTTCGCCGGTGAGGGCGAAGCAATGCATCACGTCGAACGCGCCTGCTGCCACGGTCTGGCGCAGACGGCGGACGAACCCCGGGTCGATGCGCGCATGCTTGGCGACAAGCAGAACGGGCACGCCGGCCTGCTCGAGCTGGTCGACAAAAAACGAGCGGTTGCGGAAATACAGAACCGTGGGTTCGAAGCGCGAGCGGTCGAGCCCCAGCGCCATCTGCACGATCTGACGCTGCGTCCCGCCGACCTCCATTTCATCGGTGACGATGAGCACACGGATCCTGCGCGGCCTCTCGAGCGGATTTCGGGGGAAGTCCGCTGGCGGACGATTGGGGGCACTTTCAAGCAAACCGCCGGGCCGCCCCAAGGTTGGCTTGCCCCCTCGGGGGGGGTCCGCTGGCGGACCATTGGGGGCACTTTTACCCATGACCGACTTGCGCGGCGACCTTGCTCGGCATGCCGTCCGAGGCGATGGCGGCATGCAATTTGGCAGCTTCGGTGGCAATGGCGAATTCAGCCACGACCTTGCGCCGCCCCTCCAAGACGCGGGTTTGGACTTCAGCCGTGTGGCCGAGCTGGTGTTCGATGCAGCGTGCCAGATCGGCCGCATCGCCGGGCTCGGCCAGCAGGCCGCAGATCTTGTCCGTCACCAGCTCCGGGATGCCCGAGACGCGCGTGGACACCACGGGCGTGCCGCAGGCCATGGCCTCCATCAGCGCCACGGGAATGCCGTCGCGGTCGCCCTGCGGCGTGATCACGCAGGGCAGCGCGAACACCGCTGCCCTGCTCAGCAATGCGCGCACTTCCTCCTGTTTGCGCGCGCCCAGTAGTTGCACCTTGTGCTGCAAGCCAACCCTGGCGATTTGCCGGGAGAGGGGATCGCGCAGCGGGCCTTCGCCGACGATGCGGCAGGTGAACTCCACGCCGCGTTCGGCCAGCAGGCCGCAGGCATCGATCAGATGCTCGAAACCTTTGATCGGGTCCAGCCGGCCGACTGCCAGGATCAGCCCAGGCTGCCGGTCCTGCGGCTTGAAGGCATAGTCCTGGGGGGAGACCCCGCAATGAATGACGCGCATTCGGTCGAGCAGGACGAGCGAGACACGGTCGGCAAGAAAAGTGCGGTTGTACTGGGAGATGGTCACGCTGAACCTGGCGCGCGCCAATTTGGGCGCCAGCAATTGATCTTCCAGGAAGATGTCGTGTGCATGGGCGGTGAAGCTGAAGGGAAGCCCCAGCCGGCCCGCGGCGAACATGGCCGCCGTCGAGGGATAGGTCGCCCAATGGGCGTGCAGGTGGCCGGGCTGCAGGCGCCTGACGGCGCGCAGCATCGCCAGGGTGCGCCACCAGGTCACCAGGGTCTTGACCAAGGCCTGCGGCTGACGCCGCAAGCCTTGCACGATTTGCCCTAGCTCGGTGAAGGAGCGCAAGGGGTGGCGCAGGAGTTCGGCTCCCGCCAGCAGCATGGCGTGCGTCTTGCCGGGCGGGTAGATCACCCTGTCCAGCAGCGTCTGGGCGTCGGACTGCGTCAGGGCTTCACTGGGCGGCTTGAGAGAGACGATGTGGACATCCATGCCGAGGTCGATCAAGGCACGGATTTCGCGCACGATGAACGTTTCCGACCAGCATGGAAACAGGGAAACGAAGTACACCACCCGCATCGTCGTGTTCGCTTTCTTGTTTCGGGAATCAGGCCTGCGGCCGTTCGGGGGTCGTTGCTGGGCCGGCGCGCCAGAGGTGGGCGTTGCGGTTGGTGAGAAACTCGAAAAATCCGAGCATGGCGTAGCCGTTGAGTGCGATGAAGGTCGTCGCCAATTTCACCAGGCCGCAGTTGCGGCATGCCGGCACCAGCGCGCCGAGCAGCGGCAGCGCATAGAACGCCAGTTGCAGGGCCAGCAGCGCGGCGTAAAACGTGGAATGCAAGGCCAGCGCGACATTGCTCAGCAGGGCCAGCGACATGGCCCATGGCGCCAGCAGCCGCAGCAGCTTGTGGGACACGAACTGGATGAAGATGGGGTTGCGCCAGGGCAGCAGCAGTTGCGGATAGAGCAGAAGCAACTGGAAATTGCCGGCCAGGGTGCGCACCTTGCGGCGGCGTTCCTGCCGGGCTTCGGTCGAGGGGGTGTCGTAGGCCAGGGCGCGGCTTTCGAACACCACGCGCCTGCCCTGCATCGCCGCCTGCATGGGGATGGCCACGTCGTCGAGGATGGTGCTGGGTGGTATGGGCCTGAAACAGCTTTTGCGCAGCGCATACAGCGCCCCGGTGACGCCGGGCACCGAGTGGATGGCCGCTTGGCTGCGGCGGATGAATTTTTCATAGCGCCAATAGGCGCTGACGCCGCTGGCGAAGGCGTTGGCATCTTCGGCGACGAAGACCAATTCGCCGCTGACGGCGCCGACCTGCGGATCGGCGAGATTGGCCGTCAGATGGCGTACCGCTTCGGGGTTGAGGCGCTGGCGCGCATCGGTCAGCACCAGAACCTCTTCATCGCAGCTGGCGATGGCGTCGTTCAGGCATGCGGCTTTGCCGCGCGTCAGCGGAAAAGCAAGCAAGCCGACTCGCGGCGAGGCGAAGCCGCGCACGACATCGTCCATGCCATCGGTCGAGCCGTCGGAGACGATGAGCACCCGCAACCGGTCAGGCGGGTAATCCTGTGCCAGGCAGGTTTCGATCTTGGCCCGAATGCGTGCCACCTCGTTGCGCGCCACCACGATCATCGCCAGCCGCGGTCGGTAGTGAGGCGATGCCGCCACGGGCCGTGGTGCCAGGCGCGCCCACAAGGCCACAAGGGCTGGATAGCCGAAGTAGGTGTAGAGCAGCAGGGCGATGCTGACCCAGAGCAGCCATGCCGCCATCTCAGCGCCCGCCCGAGGCCAGGCGCAGCAGGCCGCGTCGCACGCGCTCGTAATTGGTATTGCCCAGCAACTGCTTGCTGGAAGTCAGGGCGCCGTGGCGCAGCCGCTGGCGCAGCAGTTCCAGGCGGTCTTGTGCGAGCCATTTCGAAAATTGCGCTGGCGTCGTGCCGCGCAACACGGCCAGGCGTGGAATGTCATCGGACCGCAAGTCACGCCACAGGGCTACGCGCGACGAGCAGATGGCCTTGTAACCCAGGCGCGTGGTGGTGAGGTGCATGCCGGCCGGCATGCGTCCGCCGGGTGGCGCGAACAGCTCGACCGGGCAGCCGAGCTTGTCTTCCAGCATGGCCTTGGAGGTGTGCAATTCCTGCTCGACCTCGGCTGGGGGGAGTTCGTCCAGGTAACGATGGCTGTGTGCGTGCGACTGGATCGACATGCCCGCCGCAGTCATGTCGCGCAAGGCCTGCCAGCTCAGATGCCCAGCCTTGCCGACGGTTTGCGTATTGACGAAAAAATCACCGGAGCCACCTGCATCGTGCAATGCCTGCGCTGCCCAGGCATTGCTGACGTCGCCGTCGTCGAAGGTGAAGGCTACAGCGGACGCTTCCGGGCGCAGCAGCAGCGACTGCACGCTCTGGGGTCGTCGTCCGGCGTCACGGACGAGTTGGAGTTGTTCCAGAAACCGGGCTGGGTCGACCGAATAGTGCGCATCGGCTCGTGAAAAGCCATCGCCTACAGCGGATACTGCGTGATACATCAAGACCGTGGTTGGATGGGGTTTGATCATCGCAGTCAGGTGGGCAGAAGTTCCAATCGGGCTTGCAACCCTGCCGATTTTTCGCAGTTGGGTCCATCATCGTATTCGTTGGAGTGTGACTTGGAACCCTCGATTCATGGGGTTGGCCTGGGTACCTTGCGGAATTGTTCAGAGATCAATCCATAAATCGACAAATCTGAAGCCTGCGGCCGGCAGGTTGAGGACGTTGTGCGGCCGGCCCCCGGGGGCACGGGACGGGCACTGGCGGCTGAGCAGGAACGTGAGGTGGAGCGTTGATCCGGGAGGAGTGCTGCTGCATCAAGCTGGCCGTGCGTTGGAGCCGACAGGGGACCCTCTGCATAGGTCGTCGTTCCGTTCAGCGAACTTTTGTGGCTGACCCTGAACTACGAGATGTGGCACGGCGCCTCTTCGACGCACGCGCTGACCGATCAGTACGTCACCAAACCCGTAGGGCGCAAGCTCATGTTCGTCCGACGGGTCACCATGGACCGCGATGAAAGCCGAAAGCCAAACTGCCGTTCAAGCCACGCCGCGGGCACTGAGGCTGTTACTCGCTGCCGCCATTTTCTACATCCCGAATCAGTCCCATTTCCCGGATTTTTCGGGCACCGGGCTGAACGTCACCAATCTGCTGTTTTTCAGCATCCTGCTACTGGTTGTCCGCAACAAGGCCCAGAACCCAGGACCGGCGCCGCTCAAAAAAGAATTCATTTTCTTTTTTCTGGTGCTGGCCTGGGGCTTCCTGATTGGCCAGGTGTACGACGCAACAACCACCTTGGCCGATCTCCAGGTGCTCAAAAACTGCCTCATCTACATGTTGTTTTACTTCCTGGCCTACTACGCGGTGCAGGACACAAAAACCATCAAATTTCTGTTTTTTGTCATCCTGTTCACGACGTTTTTCGACGCCTACCTTGGCCTGCGCCAGGCCATGGATTACGGCTTCAATTTCAATGCGGA
>NZ_JBTRXV010000112.1:0-10512 GCF_054608695.1 Thiomonas sp. | reverse complement strand
TTGCCGCAAGGAGGGTCAGCGCCGCGAGCAGCAGCGGCGCATCGAAGCCGTGCAGCCGCGCGGCCAGCCACGCCGCAGTCAACGGCCCGACGATCTGCCCGCTGCCGAACGCGGTGGTCAGCGCAGCGATCAGGCGGGTGTGGTCGTGCGGTGCAAGCAGGCGCGCTTCGCGCATGACCACCATGACGACCGGCATGAGCACACTGCCGATCAACATGGTCGCCAACGCGAGACCGATGATGCTCGGCCAGACCAGAATCAGGGTGATGCCCAAGATCATTGAGATACAAGTTCCGGCCAGCGCGCGGCGGTTGTCGATGGACCGAAGAATGCGCGGCAGCAGCAGGGTCAGGACAATGGTCGCGGCGCCGTAGAGCGGCCAGAACCACTCGCGCAGCGCGGGAAGGTGCAGGCGCTCGCCGGCGATGACCGGCAGAAAGGTGGCGGGGATGACATAGCCGAAGCCGATCAAACCGTAGGCGGCAATGAGCGCCCAGGCCGGACCCGTCGGCTTGGCCGTCGTTGCGGCGTTGACGTGCGCGGTTGCCGCCGAGGGTGGGCTGTCCAGGGTGCTCCAAACCAGTGCCGTGGCCACGGCGCAGACGAGGCCGAAGCCGATCCAGCTCGCCGCCGAACTCACGCCCATGGGCTGTGTCCCGGCCACCACCACCCCGCTGACCACGATGCCAACACCCGTGCCGGTGAACACCAGCGCTTCGAGCAGGGCATGACTCGAGGCCTGCAGGCGACGCATGCTCCAAGCGATGCCGTGCACCACCAGCACCGCCGCAGCGACGCCCGCCAACAAGCGCCAGACCAGCCACGGCCCCATGCCATGGGCAACTCCCATGCCCGCGGTGGACAGCGCAATCGCCACCAGCCCCCAGCGCAGCGCACGCTGCGGTGGTAAAGCCACCACGGTGCACAGCAAGGCACCCGCCAGGTAGCCGAGATTGTTCACCGACGCCAGCCAACCCCCGCCCACCAGACTCAGCCCGGCATCCGCCTGCATGATGGGCAGCAGGGGAGTGAGCAGAAAGCGGCCGATGCCCAGGCCGATGGCCAGCAGGGTCATACCGGTCAGCGCAGATTTGATTGCATGGCTCATGGGGGCGATTGGGGAGAGGAGGAATGGATCGAGAGATCCATCCTAGGCATTGGGCCGCAATGGGTAAAATGAATAATTCAGACTTGAACAATCGTTTTTATCGAATATGGAATTTCGCGAGCTGGAAACTTTTCGAGCTATCGTCGACGCGGGCGGAGTCGTTCGCGCGGCGTCTCGTCTGCATCGCGCGCAGTCCAGCGTGACCGTTCGCATTCGTCAATTGGAGGCCTCCTTGGGGGTCCGACTGTTTGAGCGCGAAGGGCGCTCGCTCCGGCTGACGGCTGCCGGGGATGTGCTGCTGCAGTACGCCGACCGGCTGCTTGGGCTGGCCGAGGAGGCGCGCGCGGCCGTGCGGCTCGATGCCGTCTGTGGCCGTCTGCGCCTGGGGGCGATGGAAAGCGTGGCCGCCAGCCGCTTGCCCGGCCCGCTGGCCGTGTTCCACGGACGCTATCCCGAGGTCGTGGTGGAATTGCAGACCGCGCCATCCCGGGAACTGATCGCGCGTTTGCAAGCCGGTGGGCTCGATGCCGCGATCGTCGGCGATGAGGTGGACGACGCGCGCTTCACCTCCGTGCCCCTGTACCAGGAGGAACTGATCCTGGTCGCGGCCGCCGGCTGTCCGCTGCCACACCATCCGAAACGGCTCAACGGCAAGACTCTGCTGGTCTTCCAGGGGCAGGGGTGCGCCTATCGCCGGCGTTTCGAGCAGTGGCTGCAGAGCTTGCGCGTGGTGCCATCGCGCGTGCTGGAATTCGGCTCCTACCACGCCATCCTCGCGGCGGCGGCGGCTGGCGTGGGGGCCAGCCTGATTCCGCGCTCCGTGCTCGATATTTACGCGCAGCAGGATGCGGTCTCCTGGGCCAAGGTGCCCCCGCGTGTTGCCATGCTGCGAACCTTGTTGCTCATGCCTTCGACCACGCACTCCCCCGCGCTTACCCGCCTGGTCGAGTTGTTGCGCACAGACGCCGGGGCGCGAACCGCGGCAGCCGAGAATAGGTCCTAACCCAACCTCGAATTCTGATCGTTCGGCTCATACTGCCCGATACAAATCGGACACCCGCACCAGCCAGCGGCGGATGAGTGGCTCGTTCGCAGCAGCAACGCCCGACAACTCGCTACCGCCGTGGTGATTGGATCGTGTGTCCTATCACCCCGAAGCTTGCCTAGTCATCAGGCGCGGCACTACACGGCACTGAACAGCAGAGCCGCACCGATGGCAACGAGCCCGAGATGTACAACTCGGACAAAGGTCAGGCTGCGTAGCCGTCGGTTGGCGGCGCGGCCCAAAAACATGGCCAGCAACACACCGGGGAGGGCAGCGAGGTAATAGCGGTTGACCGCCTGCACCCACAATCCGGAATAGGCATATCCAGCCATGACCAACAGACTCGCGGGGAAGAAATAAGCTTGCAAGGTGGCGCGGAAATGTTGCGGACTCCAGCCACGCAAAGTCCCGTAGGCCGCCAATGGTGGGCCGTTCATGCCATAAGCTCCGCCCAGTACTCCGGCACAAAACCCGAACACCCAGGCCAGTTTGTCATCGGCCAAGGCGAACCGCCCATGACTAAGCAAGCTATAGATCGAAAAACCCATGATGAACAGGGCCAATCCGATTTTCACCCAATGGCTTGGCGCTGCAGCGAGTACATACAGGCCAAGCGGAATGCCAAATATCGAGGGCAGTAGCAAGGATGCGGCACTGCGCAGATGAATATGACGCCAGTCTTGCACCACGACAACGGCAGCCACTGTGATGGATACGAGAACCGCAACTGGGGCCGCTACCTGGATTGGAATCACCAGAGCGAGGAGAGGCACGCCGATGAGTGCTTCGCCAAACCCCAAGGTGGAACGTGTGAATGTGGCAACGAAAATTGCGGCAACCACACCCAATGTAGATGGGTCAATGATCAGAACGATACTCCGACAGGTCAGACCGGGATTGGATCAATTTATGCACTTCAGTGAGCGAGAAGCTCGAAAATCTGATCAGACTCCGATCTGCGGATTCCATCAGGGCCAGCGTCGCACAGCCGCGGCAAAGGCCGGATGTATAGCTGCAATCGATCCGATCAAACCGCCACAGCGCAAAAGCCTTGCAAGCCGGAGCACCGATGTATGAAGTGCAACACCTTACAGGACTGAGGTGTTGCACTTCAGAGTTGAGACCGAGCTTCAAAGCCTGGAAGGGCAAGCTCGAGGTGCGCGTCGTGCTGTATGGACCCGGTCTCAAGTCGCTGGGGGAACCATGGATGTGTGCGCCGACGCAAGTTTGACCAATGTGCCGATTTCCTGTTGACCATCCCATGCAAAGAGACAGCAGGGTCAACACAGTCCATATCGGGCAGAAATCTTATCAGGCCGTGGCCGGCACGCTGGTCAATTCTGCGTCGGCGCGGAGACTGGACGCGTTCCTGGCGCTGCCAAGCTCGTTCCCCGGGTGGATATTCGCGCAGATCGTGTTCGATGTGTGAGGCCGGTGCCGATCTGACAACCCTACCGAATTTCGACTGACCAGGATGCGAAGGGCGACAGCGACATAGGCTGGGAGACGCTTGGCAGGGACTCTGGTCAGGTCATGCCAGCACACGAGTCACGTCGACGTGACCGGGGCAGGTGGCAGGGCCACAGTGCACGCGGTTAGTGCTCAAACACCCAAAATTGCCCTCAGCGGAGCAGCCTCTACGCACCTGGATTGTGCCCATGGCTGGCTGTTTCGATCCGCTTTGTAGGTGCTCAAACGTGAAAACCTAGGGCTATGAGAGCGAATCCCAAGCATCTGACATCACCTGCGCAATCTTGGCATGTAAGTTGCTTATCCATACTTGTCATAACAAGTTATGCGATGTACAGATCATGAGACCACTGCCGAAGAGACCATGCGCTCCCCTCGTACCCCTAGAGGCGGCGCAGGTGTTGCCCATGTCCGCTGTGCCGATGTACTCGCAGATCCGCGAAATCATCCGGCATCGCATCCTGGATGGCACTTACCCATCGCACGCGTTGATGCCGTCGGAGAGCCAGATGACGGTCGCTTTTGGGGTGAGCCGAATCACGATCCGCCAAGCCCTGAATGATCTGCAGAAGGAAGGCATGATATTTAAGGTGCCGGGCAAGGGCACGTTTGTGTCGAAACCGAAGGCCTTCCAGAACCTTTCCAACTTGCGAGGTTTTGGCGAGGCGATGACCTCGCTGGGCTACGAGACGTTCTCTCAGGTTCTCAGCCAGCGCCCCGTGCGCGTTGACGAACTTGTGGCGCGTCGGCTGCGGCTGGAACAGGGATCGATGGCATTCCAGATCCAGCGCCTGCGCTATTTGAATCGCGAGCCGATTTCGGTGGATGTGAGCTATTTCCCGCTCGATCTCGGGCAACGACTGGCGCAAGAAGATCTGCAAGCGCGCGACGTCTTCGCCATCCTCGAAAACGACTATGAACTGAATCTCACGCACGCTGACGTGCAGATCGACGCCATCACGGTTGACGAATGGTTGGCTGGACATCTGCGCATTGCCGAAGGCGCGCCGCTCTTGCGAATCGAGCGACTCACATACGCAAACGAGCAACCCATCGATTTTGAGTATCTGTACTACCGCGGCGACGCCTTCCAGTATCGCCTCCGCATCGAACGCAAATAGGAACTTGCATGAAGACCATTGAACTCGAGTTTGATCTTGTCGTGATCGGGGGCGGGACTGCGGGCCCAATGGCCGCAGTCAAGGCCAAGGAACACAACCCAAAGCTGCGCGTGCTGCTCGTCGACAAGGCCAACGTCAAGCGCAGCGGGGCGATCTCCATGGGGATGGATGGGTTGAATAACGCCGTCATTCCCGGACACGCCACACCAGAACAATACGTCAAGGAGATCACGGTCGCCAACGATGGAATCGTTGACCAGGAGACCCTGATGGCCTACGCAACACGCAGCTCAGACATGATCGAGGAGCTTGATCGCTGGGGTGTCAAGTTTGAAAAAGATGAGACAGGCGACTATGCCGTGCGCAAGGTGCACCATCTGGGCACCTATGTGCTGCCGATGCCCGAGGGCCACAACATGAAGCGGATCCTCTATCGGCAGCTCAAGCGCGCACGCGTGGAAATTACGAACCGGCTCGTGATCACGCGCATTCTTACGGGACACGGTGGGCATGTGGCCGCGATCATGGGATTCGACTGCCGCACGGCGGAAGTCTATTTGATCAAGACCAAGGCTGCGATTTTGTGCACTGGGGCGGCAGGACGGATAGGACTGCCGGCATCGGGTTACCTGATGGGCACTTACGAGAATCCGACAAACAGCGGCGATGGGCATGCTATGGCTTTCCACGCCGGCGCTGACCTTGCCAATCTCGAGTGCTTCCAGATCAATCCGCTGATCAAGGATTACAACGGCCCGGCATGCGCGTACGTCACAGGCCCGCTCGGTGGCTACACCGCCAATGGCAAAGGCGAGCGATTCATCGAGAGCGACTACTGGAGCGGTCAGATGATGCTGGAGTTCTACAACGAACTCCAAAGCGGAAACGGACCCGTCTTCCTGAAAGTCAATCACCTGGCGGAAGAAACGATCAGCCAGATCGAGACGATCCTGCATAGCAACGAGCGTCCCAGCCGGGGCCGCTTCCACGCCAGGCGAGGCACGAACTATCGCCACGAAATGATCGAGATGCACATCTCCGAGATCGGTTTTTGCAGTGGACACAGCGCGTCGGGCATTCGCATCAACGCGCGGGGAGAGACATCCGTGCCAGGGCTCTATGCCGCTGGTGACTGCGCCAGCGTTCCGCACAATTACATGCTCGGCGCCTTCGTCTATGGCAAGCTGTGCGGAGAAAATGCAGCCGCTTATTGCGACGGAAATGCCTTCGCTGCACATGATTCTGATGCACAGGAGGCGGAGGTGCAGCGCATTCTCGGGCCGCTCGGCCGTACCGAAGGACTCACCCCCTTCCAGATCGAATACAAGACACGGCGCTTGGTCAACGACTATCTGCAACCCCCCAAGATCAGTCGCAAGTACGAAATTGCGCTGCGGCGCTTTGCTGAAATCCGTGAGGACCTGCAACACCTGGCGGCACCAGGGCCACATGAACTGATGCGCGCGATGGAAACCCACGCAATCCTCGACTGCGCCGAGATGGCAGCGCGCTCTTCGCTGTTCCGCACGGAAAGTCGCTGGGGCCTGTACCACTACTGCGTCGATTACCCACAGCGCGACGACGAGAACTGGTTTTGCCATACGGCGTTGCGCCGGGGTGAGAACGGCTTGATGCAACTGCGCAAGCAGCCGGTGGAGCCTTATATCGTGCCAATTGATGAAGCTGAGCGAGTCGCTTACCACCGGTTGCGTGTGGCACGGGTCGCCGAAGCCGCCTGATTGAAGGAAACCCAATGACGATCACGATCACCCCCACCCAGGCCCCTGTCCGTGTCGATGAGGGCAAGTGCATCGCCGACAAGGGCTGCACGGTCTGCGTTGATGTCTGCCCTCTTGATGTGCTTGCAATCGACCTCATCAAAGGAAAGGCCTACATGAAGTACGACGAGTGCTGGTACTGCTTGCCGTGCGAACAGGACTGCCCGACCGACGCCCTCAAAGTCGACATCCCCTACCTGTTACGTTGAGGCCAGCCGTGAAGACTATTGCTACAACTTTTGTCACGCGGTTGACCGATGCCGATCCCGAGATTCGTCGTTTGGCCGTGATGGACCTGCCTTACAGCGACGAGGACGACATTGTTGTTTTGTTGCTGCCCCGCCTAACCGACACAAGCCCGCTTGTACGCACGGAAGCCGCCAAGGCGCTGGAAGGTTTTGAGGATCTGGAGGTCGTCGCAGCCTTGGCGAAACTGTTGCAAGATACGGATCCGGGTGTACGCAAAGCGACCTCCGATGTACTTGCTGAACTGAAGATTCCTGCCTCCGCGCCACCGCTCTTGGCGCTGCTGGACGGTCAATATTCGGCCGAGGTTCGTGCTTCAGCGTTTCGCGCTTTGCGTGCCTTGCGGGTGCCTGAGGCATTCACGCCAGCACTGAGTTCGCTGCGCGACCCTGATGCCATCGTCCGTCGCGAAGCTGTCGGCGTACTCGGCTACTTGCGGATCGAAAGCGCCCTCAAGGACTTGGCGGAGGTCGCCGAACAGGATCCTGAAGCCGAGGTTCGCCGCATGGCCGTTGGCGCGCTCGGCTACGCCACGGGCATCAGCGTACTGCCATCCCTGACGCATGCGTTAGCCGATCGTAACTGGATCGTGCGTGAGGAAGCGGCACAAACGATCGGCAAGTTGCGATTAAGACCTGCGATCCCGCACTTGGTGCGAGCGATGAGCGACGACTATTGGCAAGTGCGGCTGAAAGTCGCACGCAGCCTTGGGCAACTCCAGGCTGAAGCTGGGGTCGAGGCACTGATCGATACGCTCAGCCATTCCATCAGCAATCTGCGCAAGGAAGCAGCGATTGCGCTTGGCGAGATTGGCGACGCGCGTGCTGTCTTGCCGCTCGAACAGGCTTTGGGTGACGCTGATCCCGATGTACGCAAGATGGCGCGGGTTGCGATCACGGCGATCGCACAGGCGCAGTCCAAGAAGTAAGGAGGACCTCTAATGACTTTCGTCGTGACCGAGTCTTGCATCCGGTGCAAATACACCGACTGCGTCAGTGTCTGTCCGGTCGACTGTTTTCACGAGGGGCCGAATTTCCTCGTGATCGATCCGGAGGCATGCATTGATTGTGCCGTTTGTGTACCCGAATGCCCCGTCAGTGCCATCGTTCCCGACAAAGAACTTCCGGCCAGTCAGATTCACTTCCTTGAGCTGAACGCAAAGTTATCGAGGGAGTGGCCAGTGGTCGATCAGGCGAAAGAGCCTCTTCCGGACGCAGACCAATGGGCCAATGTTGATCAGAAATTCGACCAGCTTCGATTGCATGGGTGAAGTGGCACCACCATGATGCGATGGACGTTCGGGGAGCAAGTGCCAGGTAGCAATGCGCCGAAGGCTCGGGTAACCATCGACAGCGGCATTGATATTGCATGCTGTGGATCGGCTTCATCCCCAGTCAACTGCATGAGCGGGTCATACCAATCTAGACATGGTGTTCAGTGGATGGATTGCTTGATATGGGTGAGGCCGGGCCGTTCGAATGTTTCAGCAGCCTGGGCTTTTTACATGCGTCCGATAACGCATTGGTCCCTGCGGAATTCTTTAAGGATTGGAGAGTGATGATGATCAAGAGCGATGCCGAGGGGCATATTGAAGTGCGCGATTTACGTTTGCAGTTCGGCACGCGCCGTCAACAAGTTCTTGCCGTTGACGGTGTGTCGCTCGAGGTCCATCCGGGTGAGTTCGTTTCCTTGATTGGCCCATCGGGCTGCGGTAAGTCCACCCTTCTCAATGCTGTTGCAGGGCTGGTGCAAACGACTGAGGGGGGAGTTTTTCTCGATGGTCGTTTGATCGATGGGCCTGGTCCGGAGCGTGGTGTCGTCTTCCAGCAGTACTCGCTATTTCCGTGGATGACCGTGCGCAAGAACGTCGAGTTCGGCTTGAAGATGCAGGGTCTTGCAGCGTCGAGCCGCGAGACCTCCGCGCGCACACTGCTGGGTCTAGCCGGACTGCTTGCATTCGAGAACCATTACCCCGAGCAACTCTCCGGCGGGATGAAGCAGCGCGTTGGCATCGTTCGGGCACTGGCGGCGAGTCCGAAGGTGCTGCTGATGGATGAGCCCTTTGGCGCTCTCGATTCGCAAACACGCATGATCATGCAGCAAATTCTGACCAACATGTGGCAGCGCTTTCGTCTATCCGTGTTGTTTGTCACGCACGACATTGAGGAAGCAATCTTCCTGTCAGACCGCGTCTATGTGATGACTGCACGCCCCGGGCGTATCAAGGCTGTGGTGGACGTTCCACTGCCGAGACCACGCGTCGCAGCAGACATGATGTCGGAAGCTTTCTTGCAGATCTTGCAGACGCTGCGTGACCAAATCCGGGAAGAAAGCCTTGCCGCGATGGGTGGCGAACTCGATGAAAACGGATTGAACGGTTTCGCTGTTGATGTAGGGCCATCAGGTGTGAAGGAGTTGGTATGAAGCTCCATTCTGCTTCCCCCCGTCATGTGCCGAGGCAGCGATGATCAAGTCTGTCAACGAATGGCTCCCCACCCTGATTACAGACCACACGGCCTCCGGCGTGCTTGAGATCGCTTGGAACGATGGAAGCCATAGCTTGCTGCCGCATGGCCTTCTGCGCGTCAGTTGCCGATGCGCGCTCTGTGTGCAGACGCGGCGTCAAACAAACCATCAGCCCGAAATGTCCGCCATAGTCCGCTTGACGGAGATCAACCCTATCGGTCAACAGGGCCTCAACCTGGTGTTCTCGGATGGGCACGGGCGTGGAATCTTCCCTTGGTCATACCTGCATGAACTTGAAACTGCAGCAGTCTGATCTTCTTGTTTGATTTGTTTCTCTAACACCTGCCACATCATGTCGAACTTCAGTATCGAACGTGTTACGAGCGTGCGTCATTGGAACGATTCCCTGTTCTCGTTTCGAACGACCCGCAACCCCGCACTGCGATTTCATAACGGGCACTTCGTGATGCTCGGCCTCCATGTTGGTGGGGGCCCCCTGTTGAGGGCCTATAGCATCGCCAGTCCTAATCATGCTGACTATCTTGAATTTTTCAGCATCAAGGTGCCTGATGGGCCCTTGACCTCACGTCTGCAACACTTAAAGCCTAGCGATGAAATCATCGTCGGCCGCAAGCCTGTCGGTACGCTCGTGATCGACGACCTTCGGCCAGGACTGCGCCTGTACCTTCTTTCCACCGGCACTGGACTTGCGCCGTTCATGAGCATCATTCAGGATCCAGAGACTTACGAACGATTTGAAAAGGTCATTCTGGTGCATGGCGCTCGGCACGTCAGTGATCTCGCCTACGCTGAATTCATCCAATACGAGCTGCCAGAGCATGAATACCTTGGTGACTGGACCCGGGAGCGCCTGATCTACTACCCAACGGTCACGCGTGAACCATTCAAGTATCAGGGCCGGATTACTGAACTGATCAGAAGCGATCGGCTTACAGAAGATATCGGGATGCCGCCTTTAGACCCGAGAACGGATCGTGTGATGATTTGCGGCAGCACGGAAATGCTCAACGAATGTTGCACGCTCCTGGATGCACGGAATTTCGAGATCAGCCCCCATCAAGGAAAGACCGGTGATTACGTCATTGAACGAGCATTCGTCGAGAAGTAGTTCGTTTTTCTGCCTGGAGTCTTCTTGAATGAAAGTGCTGGTCGCGGTCAAGCGCGTGGTCGATTACAACGTCAAGGTGCGGGTCAAGCCGGATGGCAGCGGCATCGACACCGCAGGCGTGAAGATGAGCATGAACCCCTTCGACGAGA
>NZ_JBTRXV010000111.1:0-10773 GCF_054608695.1 Thiomonas sp. | reverse complement strand
CAAGCACGGCAACAAGGAAGCCAAGAAACCGAAGAAGGTGCACGTTCCCAACCCACCCGGACTGCCCGCGAGTTTGGCGCCGATGATCCCCAACCCGCTTCGACCGAAGAAGCGGTAACGAATCTGGGCGACGGGCGTCCGCTTCAGCCTTCGACGGCGAAGATGCCATCGTCGCCGCCCGCAGCCTTGCCCATCTCGAAGAACTTCCCATTGTTTAGGCTTAATGGAATGGACGCCCCCACCCGATGCGGCATCGAGGTGCCAAAGTGGAGACTTCACGTCACCACTTCCCCGAGAGGAGCATCCATCATGAAGATGACGACTGTTGGCCTGGATCTGGCAAAGAGCGTTTTCCAAGTGCATGCCGTGGATGAACATGGCAGGGCCGTGCTGAACAAGCCGCTCAAGCGCGAGAAAGTGATGGAGTTCTTCGCCAACCTGCCGCCGTGCCTCGTGGGCATGGAAGCCTGTGGAAGTGCCCACCACTGGGCGCGGCAGTTTGCAAAGCCTGGGGCACACCGTGAGGCTGATTGCTCCGCAGTTCGTCAAACCCTACGTCAAGACCAACAAGAACGATGCGGCCGATGCGCAGGCCATTTGCGAAGCCGTTGCCCGCCCGAGCATGCGCTTTGTGCCCATCAAGAACCTGGAGCAGCAAGCCATCCTGGCCTTGCACCGCGCGCGCCAAGGATTCGTTGCAGCCCGCACCGCCCAGGCCAACCAGATCCGCGGGCTGCTGGCCGAGTATGGGCTCATCCATCCACGTGCGCCCGCCCGAGGTCGACGACCACTTGATGCCGGGGCACTGGGGCGTCCATCGGCGGCGATGACCAGGCGAGCGTGCCCTATGCGTTGCACAGGGTCTTGGGGCTGTGCGTTGGCTTGCGACTGCAAGGTGGCCCGCAGTCCATCCTGCTGAGGTTGAAGTCTCGTCAACCGGCAATCCGAGTGCAGACACAGATCGGGCTGCGTGGTTGCTGCCTGCCAAACGGCACGGCGTAGGGCGTGATTCGACACCAGGGTGCCGAGTCCGGGACAGGAGTGATCCGGTGGATCAAAACGCAGGGCAGGCCCTGCGCTCAGGTTCAGCACCTGCGCCGATTTCAGCGGTGACATGTCGGCTGCATCAATCAAGTCCCATACGCCGAGTTGGTGCAGGATGCGGATCGAGCGCTGACTCAGCGCGATCTCGCGACCATCGTCGGCAGGCTGAGCCAGGTTGTGCGCGGACTGCGGGTCAACCACCGCCACGCGTGGCCCGGACCCGGCCAACGCGCGCTAGCAGCAACCCGGTTGGGCCTGCACCTGCGATCAGCACATCGGTGGCATCCATGAGGCCTTGGCTCAGGAGCCAGCGGTCTGGCTGATCAGCACGCCGCCCACGGCATCTTTCAGCGTGACTTGGCGCAGGGCGATGGACAACCCCTTGTCCTTGGCTGAGGCGCCATCCACATGGGCGACGATGTCCATCGAGAAGTGTTCGTAATTGACGATCGCCGCATTCAGCGTGGCGATGGTTTGGGCGTCGGTGCAGCGCAATTTGCGGAACGACTCGGGATCGACATAAGCAAAGTGGAACGGCGAGTTGTCGAAGTAATAGTCCGCACCTTTGATGAACAGGCGGTTGTCGATCGGATAGGCCTGGTCGGCCTTGTCGTAGGCATCCAGCGCGATGTCATTCACCTTGATCAGCACGCCGGGATGGGCGCGCGCAGCCAGGATCAGGCGGTCGATCTCCTGCTTTTGCACAGCGCTGGCCTGCACGGGTTTGGGTGCTTCGATGTTCTCGGTGTTCTCTGTGAGGATGGCGCTGTAGTCCACCGCCTGGCCCGACCAAGCGTAGACATAGATTTTCAGCAGCACGTCCGAATCCAGCACGGCTAAGCCCTGCTCGGTCTTGAGCATGCCGCCGTTCAAGGCGCGGTCCATTCCCGGTAGCGAGGGATGGGTGCCGGGCGTGTCGGCCAGGCCCGGCACGTTCTGGTTGGTTTCCGACGGGGCCGATACCGCCAGTTCGCTGAGCCACGGCAGCGCCACAGCGCCGCAGACCAGCAGCGCAGCTACCAGGCGGGACGGTTTGCGAGCCCTGGCGGTCCATGATTTTTGCGTTTCGCGCATTGCATCACCTCGTTTGCAAGTTCGGTCTCAGGCACCCGCCGAAGTCGGGTTCTTGTCCAGTGGTTCGTCATCGCTCGTTTCCCAGCCGGTGACCATGGCCTTGATGTAGGTGAGCGGCGTGTGGCCGGTGGTGGCCAGATAGATATGAGCGATGAAGAACAGCAGCATCATGTAGGCCGCTGCCGTGTGCACCCAGGCCACCTCCGTGAGGTTCAACCCTAGCGGCTGCAGGCGGATCCAGTCATAGCTGAAGAACAGCAGCAAGAGCCCGCTGACCCAGATCAGCGGGTTGATCATCAACTTGAGCCACAGATAGGCCAAGCGCTGCAGCGGGTTGTGCTTATGCAGTGGGGTCTGGTGATAAGGGTGGGGTTCGCCACGAAACATGCCCCAGGCGTAATGCCGAGCCACCAGGGTGAGCTTCTGGAACGTGGGGATGTATTGCTTCCACTCCCCGGTGGTGAAGTGCCAGAAGATGGCAAATGTCCAGAGCGTGACCAGCAACCAGGCGGCATACTCATGGATCAGCAACGAGGTTCTGAATTGCAGTCCGCCGAGATAGCCATGGATGGCAAAGCCCGTGTAGAGCATGATGATGATGAGCGCGGCCTGGCTCCAGTGCCAGAAGCGCTCGAAGCGTTTGAACAGGTAGATGCGTTGTCCGGTCATGACGAGGTCTCCTTGGTACTTTAGCGGCGACGCAGCCACAGCGCGACGCGAATGAGGCCGTGGATGAGCACGCCGGCGAAGGCCAACGCCGCAACCAGCAGACCAATGCGCTCGATCCACGGCTGGTGATCCTTGCTGCGCCCGGGCATGTACACGCCGTCGATGTTTTGCAGTCGGCCGTTGTCGGCATGGCACTGCATGCAACTGAGGGCCTGCGATTTGGGCGCCACCATATGGGCGATGGGCCAGTACATCTCGGTCTTGATGAATTTGTAATGCCCGGAATACGGTAGATGGGCTGCTTTCATCCCAGCGGCGATCGACGTGCTCCAGTCGTAACTCATGGTGTAAGAGTCTTTGTCGAAGCCAAACGAGTGGAAGACGACGAGCATGTCATGCGCCGGGTCATACGGCTGGTTGTTGCGGGCGATCTTGAACGGCCAGATCTTGGACTGACCATCGGTTGGGCTGCCCTCGATGGAGTTGACCTTGACCACGCCTTGGGCATCGGGATGAATGGTGTCGCCCACATGCATCCAGCGCTCCGTGCCGTTGAACCAGCGATACTCGGGCACCACGTTCTCGCCCCACAGAAAACTGCCCTTCACGCCCCAGTAGGTGTTCCAGCCGCGCTGGTCCATGATGACCAGTGGCGAGCCGTTGGGCGCAAGTTTGCCGGCGGTGGCATAGTTCCAATTCATCTTGGTGGGCAGTCCGCCGCGCGCGTATTCCGGGATATGGCAGGTCTCGCAGGCGATGTCACGCGTGTGCATGTCCAGCGTGGATGCCACCAGGCTGGACTGCAGGTTGTCGCCCTTGTGCGGCGCCTGCCCGTGGCAGGACTGGCAGGTCACCGCGTTGCCGTTGTGCGCGTCGCCGCGCATGTAAGCGGCGTGCTTGGGATCGGCATCAATGGCATAGTGCTCGCCGCTGATGTTGTGGTCGCTGGTCTGGTGGCATTCCTGGCAGGAGAAGTTCAGACCCTTCGCATCCATGTGCACGTCCAGTGCGCGCGGCGGGTCATTCAGTGAGCTGTCGAGGTCGCCATGCTTCACGCCGTCGCCGCCGCCGCCGTAGAAATGGCAGATGCCGCAGGTGTAGCGCGTGGGTGCGCCCACGCGCTGGGCGATGGTGGCCAAATCCTCGGGTTCCACATAGGGTTTGTCGGTGCCGTAGACCTCATTACAGCCGGGCCGTACCGCAATCTTGGCCAGCGCCGGATTGCCGCCGATGAAGGGAATTTTGCGGTAGGTCTTGGTCTGGTCGTGGCATACCAGGCAGTCCACATGGTCTTCGGTGCGCTGGCTGAAGGGGATGAATTTGTCTGGGTTGGCGCTGCCGTAGCCGGTATGGCAGACCGTGCAGAACTGCTCGTTGCTGATGGGGCTCACGCAGAAGGTGTTGAGCACCTCGTTCTTGCCCACCATCTGTTTGGTCTTGGGGTTCCACGCCTTCCAGGTCCAGTGAATGGTGGACATGACCTGCTTGGCCGCCTGGGTGTGACAGCTCAGGCAGGCTTGCGTGACTTGCTCGGGCGATGTGAACGGGCCCTGGAGTTGTTTGAATTTGCGGTGGTCCTGCGGGGTCTTCGGACCAACGGCGCCGTCAGCCTCGGTGGGCACGACGTGCCAGGTCGAGGGCTGATCGTTGCTTGCGGCATGCGCGTCGATGAAGGCTTGCGGGGTTTCAGCGCTGAACGCCTGGGCAGTGCCGGCAACCAGCAAGCCCACTAGTGCATAGAACCACCGGCCTTGTGGCCGGATGCGTCCTTTGGTGATCTCTGCGCTTTGTTTCTTGGGCGTCACCATCCTCGTCTCCTCCGTGAGCTGTGCCGTTATGGTGCGCGCAGGATGAGGTTTCGATTTTGAGAAATCGCAAACATTCGGATTGCAGTCTCTCAAGGAAACGCAGGGCCGCCCCAAGCTTCCTTGACCCCCACGGGGGGCGGGCCGGCGAGCCGACCCTGGGGGCGCTCAAAAGGCGTTGCAGGGATGGGGGTCTGAGGCGCAGTGGAACAGTGAACTGGGTTAAGGAGACAAGGAAGATGGCCAAGAATGGTTGCCGGAGGCCGAGCCGCCGACTTCGTCGCCCGTGTCGTAGCCGGAGATCACCGCCCAGGGCACGATGCCCCCGCCGGTCGAGCCGCCAACTTCGGTGACGCCGCTGGTGGCCAGCAAGCGGCTGCCTTGTGCGTGCGCACTCGTCATCCCCCACACCCCAAGCGCCGCAATGGCCGTGGCGGTCAGGGTTTTCTTCCAGATATTCTTTTCATAGTTTTCTCCTCGATGTGCGAGACGGCTGATGGTGGATTCAGTCTGCGTGCCCCGAATGGAAATGGGCGGCACGAAGCGGGGCTCTCCGTGTCGCTGTCGCAAAAAATAGGCTGCTTTTTGGCCAGACTGCCAACCGGCAGGAGGGAACGACTCATGACGTGGTTGATGATGTGCACAGCACCCAGATAGAAGTCGATTGCGATAGGGCCTTTCATAGATCTCTTCCTGGTTATGGCTGCGCGTGGAGCTGACCCGGGGGTGCCGCCTCACGACATTGCGCAATCTCGATGCATGTCGTCAACCATCCGGGGGGCTGCGGGTGGCGTCTCCTGTGTTGAGGGTTGAATGGGTCGATGGGCGATGGGGGTGCATCTGAATGGCGGATACCTCGAAAAATGAGACGGAGGCCGCGTCACCGGTCTGCTGCGGTATGGCTTGGCAAGCTTAAGGCAGACATAGGGCGTCCATTGGCAAAAAGAAGGGCCTGGCCCATGAGCTGTCAGCCTTCGACTACCGTAACGATGACTTGGAGGAAAAACTGGCGCTGGAAGCATGGGGCACCTGTATCGTGTTCCATTCGCCAGATCGACGCGACCGAACAGCTTGCGGGCGGCGAGGCGAAGTCAACCGCGATGTTCGCGGTGTGGCCAGGTGACGTGTCCGGCACATTTACCGCGTTGGACAACGAGGCAAGGTGGGTAGGCGCCAGCGATAACAGGCTTCCATCGGATTGCCGGCGTGCGATCACATACTCATCATCGACCCTGACAAGCCGCCGCTTACGCCATCGCACGGTGCCGGCGTTCTGAACCTGCCACACCTTCTGAAAAACCTCGCCCGCGTGCACGAGCGAGTGGTCAGGAATCGACACGTCGGCAATAAATTCGATCGCATCGCCGGGGTCGATGTTTCCCTGGGCGCGGGTTCCGTATCCTGGGGATTGCGCGCCCGGGCAAGGAGGCCCAAGCAGCAAGCCGAAATGCCGGAACAGCAGTATGGGAGATACCTCGATGGCGGCCGCCAATCGAATCAGCGTCCGAATCGGGGGGTCATGCGTATTGCCGGCCAGCAGCTTGTAGAGGTAGGTGCGTGCCACGCCGGCATCGGCTGCGAGATCCTTGAATGTCTTGCCGAGTTCTCTTGCGCGACGAGACAGCAACGCATGCATCTGCTCTTCGCGCATGGTCGATTCCTCAGCCAGTCGCAGGCGCTGGTTGCGCGAAGACCTGATTTCGGTAATGCGTTTGCAATTAGCGCGCGCTGACGTTCAGAGTGACGACTCCCATCACGATGAAGGCGAAGCCCAGCAGGCGTACAGCATCGGCCGACTCATTGAAGTAGAGCATCCCCACCAGCGCGGTGAGCGCCGTGCCGCTACCGGCCCACACGGCATAGGTGAGACCAACTTCGAGGTGTCTCACCGCCAGGGACATGAGCCAGATTGCTGCGCCATACAACAGGCAAACGGCGACGGACGGAAAAAGGCGGGCGAATCCGTCTGCGAAACGCAGCGCGATCGTGCCTGCAACCTCCGCGACGACACTGGCTGCGATGAGCATGAGCAGCCACGGGAAGATCTGTGAGTTCATGGCGCACCGTCTCAAGTTGCGCGCTTGTACCGAGCGCGATCATGAGATTGGGAGCGGTACCCCAGCAAACTAATATTTTACCTCAATCGTGGGTTACAGGAGGCCCGTGGAGTCGAGTTCGCGGTGCAGGTACATGTGAAAGTGTTCCATGCCTTTCTCCAATGGGGAATGATAGGGACCGACTTCGGAGGTGCCCCGTTTCAACAAGGCGTAGCGCCCCTCCTGCATGCGCTCCCCGATCTGGTTGTCCTCGAGGGCGGTTTCGAGGTACGCCCGTGCCGCCAATGAAGCCATGTCCGCACCGTCGTCGCGCCGCAGAAGGTCGTGAGGGTGATAGTACTCAACGACATTCAGAGACCGGTTGGGGCCCCGCGGGTAGATAGTGGAGATCACCAGCACGAGCGGGTCCACGCCCGGGTTTTAAGCCGGGCGAGACTTGCTGGGGAGCATGCGCTCGGCATCGGCCCATTCGGTTTCAATCCACGCCCGGGTTTTAAGCCGGGCGAGACCACCGCTACCCGAGGACGATGAGCTACCCGAGGACGTTTCAATCCACGCCCGGGTTTTAAGCCGGGCGAGACAACCTCAATCCATGTTGGTTGCCCGACCAAATCCTGGTTTCAATCCACGCCCGGGTTTTAAGCCGGGCGAGACTGGGATGTTTTGCAGATCGAGGGATATTTGCTGGAGTTTCAATCCACGCCCGGGTTTTAAGCCGGGCGAGACATCATCGCGCTGCTTGCCACGGGGGTGATGCGATGTTTCAATCCACGCCCGGGTTTTAAGCCGGGCGAGACCGTGTGAGGGCCGTAGCCCGCGCGTCATGGAACGTGTTTCAATCCACGCCCGGGTTTTAAGCCGGGCGAGACCTCGTTCCCCTTCGTGTTGGTGCTGCGATGTGAGGTTTCAATCCACGCCCGGGTTTTAAGCCGGGCGAGACGGACGGCATGAGTATGACTGCAAAGGGTGTAATGGTTTCAATCCACGCCCGGGTTTTAAGCCGGGCGAGACGCTGGGCGTCCCGAGATCGAGGCGTTGCTGGACGTGTTTCAATCCACGCCCGGGTTTTAAGCCGGGCGAGACGCTTGACAGATGGTGCAAAACTGTCGCACAATCGGTTTCAATCCACGCCCGGGTTTTAAGCCGGGCGAGACAGCACGTAGGGCTGTTTCAATACCGCTGTTTACAGCGTTTCAATCCACGCCCGGGTTTTAAGCCGGGCGAGACAGCTTGTCGTTCTGTGGATTGCTGCGAGTCTGCGGACGTTTCAATCCACGCCCGGGTTTTAAGCCGGGCGAGACCTGCAGCTTGTCTGCAGACCAGGAGGCAATCATGGTTTCAATCCACGCCCGGGTTTTAAGCCGGGCGAGACCCAAGACCGCTGAAGACATCGGGCGCCAATTGCTACGGGTTTCAATCCACGCCCGGGTTTTAAGCCGGGCGAGACTCGGCATCCGTGCCGCGCGACACCTCTCGAAAACCGTTTCAATCCACGCCCGGGTTTTAAGCCGGGCGAGACGCAAATACCTGCGGCGCATGCGCGCATCGGGGTGTTTCAATCCACGCCCGGGTTTTAAGCCGGGCGAGACAAAAGCCGCACGAGGCGGCCGTAAGATGTTGATTGTTTCAATCCACGCCCGGGTTTTAAGCCGGGCGAGACGTTGGGCAGCGCAGCCGGCGAGCAGCAAGATTGCCGGTTTCAATCCACGCCCGGGTTTTAAGCCGGGCGAGACGTCTTGCTGCCAACGCTGACGGTCTGCGGGAACTGGTTTCAATCCACGCCCGGGTTTTAAGCCGGGCGAGACCGCAAGCTGCTCATCAACGTGCCGCCGGGGCACATGTTTCAATCCACGCCCGGGTTTTAAGCCGGGCGAGACTGCGTGTCTCCGAGATGCTTGCTGCTCGTTCAAAGTTTCAATCCACGCCCGGGTTTTAAGCCGGGCGAGACCGCATGGGGGCGGCATTGGCATTGCCGACCTAAGTTTCAATCCACGCCCGGGTTTTAAGCCGGGCGAGACGCAACTTTCCTGCACACCCTACAAACCCGATGCTTGTTTCAATCCACGCCCGGGTTTTAAGCCGGGCGAGACGCTGCGCATTCGCCCCTGCGCGATGCCACGGATGTTTCAATCCACGCCCGGGTTTTAAGCCGGGCGAGACGCCCCCATCTTTACCCGTCAATTCGACGCGACTTGGGTTTCAATCCACGCCCGGGTTTTAAGCCGGGCGAGACCACAGGCGGTGAAGTGACGCTCGCCGACATGCTTGTTTCAATCCACGCCCGGGTTTTAAGCCGGGCGAGACGAGTACCCATGCAGCATTGATCTCGGCGCGCTCGGTTTCAATCCACGCCCGGGTTTTAAGCCGGGCGAGACGGCGACTGAGCCGGGGCATCATTGATCTGGCCAGGTTTCAATCCACGCCCGGGTTTTAAGCCGGGCGAGACACAAAACACGAGTAGAGTTTCTATTGATGCGGTTGGTTTCAATCCACGCCCGGGTTTTAAGCCGGGCGAGACGATTTCTCTGCTGACCATATTGCCAGCGGTTCCAGGTTTCAATCCACGCCCGGGTTTTAAGCCGGGCGAGACGCTCGGCGCGCAGAGATTCAAAGTCATACTTCAATTCGTTTCAATCCACGCCCGGGTTTTAAGCCGGGCGAGACTGGCGGAAATCGACCTAAAGATCGCTTCGTTACAGTTTCAATCCACGCCCGGGTTTTAAGCCGGGCGAGACGTTATATGCGCGCGAATTCGCGGAGGCTGGATATGTTTCAATCCACGCCCGGGTTTTAAGCCGGGCGAGACCAGGTGGATCGCGCCGATGGAAATGAGCGCGCCCTGTTTCAATCCACGCCCGGGTTTTAAGCCGGGCGAGACTTCGGAAACCGCAGCGATGCATCGTTCCACTTTAGTTTCAATCCACGCCCGGGTTTTAAGCCGGGCGAGACCGGACGCCATCAAACTGTTGGAAACACTTCTTGAAGTTTCAATCCACGCCCGGGTTTTAAGCCGGGCGAGACCCAGGCGCCGGATCGCGGTCTTGCGGCCCATCTCAGTTTCAATCCACGCCCGGGTTTTAAGCCGGGCGAGACGATTCCCGGCCGGTCTCGGCGCCTGTATGCAGGCGTGTTTCAATCCACGCCCGGGTTTTAAGCCGGGCGAGACTGAATCGCCAGGCGTATGGTTCGTGCTTTCGAGGTGTTTCAATCCACGCCCGGGTTTTAAGCCGGGCGAGACGCTGCTTCCTCCGGTGAGTCGAACGTTCCAAGAGAGTTTCAATCCACGCCCGGGTTTTAAGCCGGGCGAGACCACCATCCTACGCGGCAGGTATTGGGCATCATGCCGTTTCAATCCACGCCCGGGTTTTAAGCCGGGCGAGACCCAGGCAGTGAGGCCGGTAGTGCTTTCAGCGTGGCGTTTCAATCCACGCCCGGGTTTTAAGCCGGGCGAGACCGAGTTGTTGGCCGAACACACGATGGGCCTGCAGATCGTTTCAATCCACGCCCGGGTTTTAAGCCGGGCGAGACGATTTCTCTGCTGACCATATTGCCAGCGGTTCCAGGTTTCAATCCACGCCCGGGTTTTAAGCCGGGCGAGACATAGCAGTTGTTGCATGCGCGCGAGGCGTTGCCCTGTTTCAATCCACGCCCGGGTTTTAAGCCGGGCGAGACTTGCGATAGAGGCGCCGGCAACGACATCCATCCTGGTTTCAATCCACGCCCGGGTTTTAAGCCGGGCGAGACCCTTCGTGGCCAGCGGCAAGATCAAGGTGGTGTGATGGTTTCAATCCACGCCCGGGTTTTAAGCCGGGCGAGACATCCACATCATCCGCCGGCCCCGTGCGGTGATCTCGTTTCAATCCACGCCCGGGTTTTAAGCCGGGCGAGACCGTTCCGCGCCTTGCGTCGTCGCGTCCCAGACGGGTGTTTCAATCCACGCCCGGGTTTTAAGCCGGGCGAGACCAACGGCATGCTCTAGGTTCTGCACCTTTTTGCTGTTTCAATCCACGCCCGGGTTTTAAGCCGGGCGAGACGGGCGACTGAGCCGGGGCATCATTGATCTGGCCAGGTTTCAATCCACGCCCGGGTTTTAAGCCGGGCGAGACATTGCGCTCTGTGGACTG
>NZ_JBTRXV010000110.1:0-11088 GCF_054608695.1 Thiomonas sp. | reverse complement strand
CCGCTGCAACTCGCCCCCACCCGCGCCGCGCTGCGCACCGCCGTGCCGTTGATGCGCTGGGCGCTGCGCGATGGTGTGGCGGCGCAGGCGCGCAAGCGCCTTCAAGCGCCGCCGTGCGCCTGAGCACGGACGTTCCCGGGCAACGCAACAACTGTGGGGCGACGCGGCTGCAGCCACGCCGTCCCCTGGGACGATCCAACGCCGACGCGCCGGCATGCATGGGGGTGTATGCCAGGCTTGACGCGGCGCAATCCATCAGCAAAACTGTTTGGTTTCATCGAAACAATATGTTGGACTTGTTGCATGTTTACCGGAGAATGCGCTCACATTCATGAATACGGACATGGCGATGAAACGATGGAGCGAGCCGTGGCGACTTTGGGTCGGCGCGGCTGCGTTGGGCTTGTGCGGATGGGCGCAGGCCGGGGTGTTGCCCGGCCCGCTGGTGACGCCGCTATGGCTCAATGCCCATGCCAAGGAGGTGCAGGTCGTCGATAGTCGTGACAACCTCAATACCTTGTCGGACAACCCGAAGTTCACCACGGTGAATGGCAAGAAAGTGCTCGATGTGGTGGGCGGCCACATCATCGACGCACTTTCGGTCAATTTCTGGGGGCTGCGGCAAAAGCGTGACATCGACGGCAAGAAGGTGGACGTTCTGCTGCCCACGGCCGAGGAGTCCCAGGCCAGCATGCAAGGCGTGCAATTGCAGCAGGACGAGCCCATCGTCGCCCCCACGGGCGACGATGCGACCTCGCTGCAGGAAGCCGCGTTTTTCGCCTGGGAGCTGCCACTGTTCGGCGTCCCGGCCGAGCAGATTGCGGTGCTCGACGGCGGCACGCATGCGTGGATCGCCGCTGGCTGCCCGGTGGATACCGACGCCATCGCCCCCATGACCTCCAGCCAATGGAAGGCCGAACCGCCCAGCCCGAAGCTCCTGGCCAGCACCGAACAAGTGCAGGCGGCGCAGCGCGCGCGCAAGCCACTGCTGGATGCCCGGCCGCCGGCGCCTGATTCGTGCTCGACCGCATCATGGGCCTGCGTGAATACCCAGGCGGCATGAACGCGTGGGTGCAGCGCGGCCTGCCGGTCGCCAAACTTTGATTCGGGCCGGGACGATCGGGGCAAAGATCTCGAACCGCTCCGGCTGTCGCCGCTTGCTGCACGCATCGGACCCCTGGCGTGCCACGACAAACAGGGGCCCAACCCACCCGTTCACGAGGAGACAATCATGAACACACACAACTGGACGCGCATGCTGCGCCACGCACTGCTGGCGCTGACCCTGGCCCTTGGCGGCCTGGGCCTGGCCCAGGCCGCCAATCCGTCGATGCTGAAAGATTTCAACTTCGACAAGCCGACCTTCATCCACGACCTGCCTTTTGCCCAATACAAGCTGGTGCTGCAGATCGACGATGACAATCCGGCGCTGTGGAACCTTGCACTCAACAATGCGCAAAACGTGCTCGACTACTTCGGCCAGGAAAAGGTGCGCATCATCATCGTCGCCTTCGGCCCGGGGCTGAAGATGTTCTTGAAAGACAGCCCGGTGGGCGGTCGCATCGCCGCCCAGAACGCCGAAGGCATCGAGTTCGACGCCTGCCACAACACCATGGAAGCCATGGCGAAAAAGATCGGTCACATGCCGGTGCTGGTGCCCGAAGCCGTAATCGTGCCGGCCGGTGTGGTGCGCATCATGCAGCTCGAAAAAGCCGGCTTCGCCTACATCAGGCCCTAAGCAGGGGCGCTTCAGGCCGCGGCCAGCGCCTCCAAGGCGTCGTCGAATGCCGCGATGAGGCGGTCGGCGTCGGCTGCGGTGTGCGCCGGGCAGGCCAGCACCATATTGTGGAAGGGCGTGAGCAGCACGCCGCGATTGAGCAGCGCGAGCTGCAGGGCGGCTTCCAACGCGTCGCGAAAAGCGGCGCGAGCCGCGCTGCCGTTGCGCGGCCGCTGTGGCGCGAACTGGCATTCGCAGCGCGCGCCGATGCGGGTCACGCACCAGGGCAGGCCGCGCTTGGCAATCACCGCCTCCAGGCCATCGGCCACGCGCTGCGCGGTGGCGAACATGCGGGCATAGGCGGCGTCGGTCATCACCTCGGCAAGCATGGCGCGCATCAAGCGCAAGGTGAGCAAACCGGCCGATAGCGTGGTGCCGATGCCGGAATGCCCCGGAGCCGCCGCGCCCTTGGCCTGCTGCATGCGCGCGCCCACTTCGGCGCTGAAGCCATAGGCCGCACCCGGCGTGCCGCCGGCAATCGGTTTGCCCAGCACCAGGATGTCGGGCTGCAGGCCGCAAGCGCGGGTGTAACCGCCGGGGCCGCAGGAGATGGTGTGGGTCTCGTCCAGCACGAGCAGCGCGCCGTGCTGACGCGTGAGCGCACGCACGGCCTCCATGAAACCGGGGTCGGGCAACACCATGCCGATGTTCGTGAGCACGGGCTCGGTGATGACGCAGGCCACGTCGCCCGCAGCCAGCGCGGCTTCGAGCGCGGGCAGATCGTTGAACTCGACCACGCGGGTGAAGGCGGCGAGATCGTGCACCTGGCCGAGCAGGCTGGGCCGGGTGTGGGTGCTGCCATCGGCCGCGAGATCGACGAACACATCGTCCACCGTGCCGTGATAGCAGCCGTTGAACACGACGATGTGTTGGCGCCGGGTGATGGCGCGCGCCCAGCGCAGCACGAAGCGGTTGGCGTCGCTGGCGGTGGCGGTGAACTGCCACATCGGCAAGCCGAAGCGCTGCTCCAGCAGCGCGGCCACGTCCAGCGCCACGCTGGACGGCAGCATGGTGGTGGCACCGTCGCCGCCAAACTCGGCCAACGCCCGCACCACCGGCTCCGGGCTGTGGCCGAACATCGCGCCGGTGTCGCCAAGGCAGAAGTCGATGAGCTCGTGCCCGTCCACATCCCACAAACGTGCGCCTTGAGCCCGGTCGACGAACAGCGGCACGGGCGAAGGCGTGTCGGCCATCCAGTGCATCGGCACGCCGAACAGGAAATGGCGCGCAGCTTGCGCATGCAGCGCGCGCGACTGCGGATGGTCGGCCAGGAAACGGGCCGATTCAGCCGCGAAAAAACGCGCGATGCGTTCGGGCGTGTGGTCGGTGCTCGGAGCGAGGAGGGTGTTCATGCAAGGGCTGACGCGTTGGCAGGCAGGGAGTCTGGGCGAACTGGCTCGGTCGTGCGCAAGCGCATGGGCGCCGAAGTGGCCCCGCATCCGTTCCCGGAAATGGCCCCTTCGAATTGCCAGAATATGGCCTATTCTCCAGTCCGCTTTGTGTGCAGTCAATGTGTGCATTCAACCGCGCATCGGTGTTGCCGAGCTCGTTCACATCTCCACTCAAAATCATCATGGCGCAACACGGCTTCGCATTTCTCGCGCAACAGCGTTTCCTCGGCGCCGCCTCCGCTTCTGGCGGCGCCACCCCATTCGGCGTGGCCGGCGTGGCGTGGGACGGCGCCACCACCAACCGCCCTGGCGCCCGCTTCGGCCCGGCCGCCATCCGTCAGGCCAGCGCCATGCTGTGCGACGCCACCCATCCCTTGTTCGATCTCGACTCCCCCACAGGCGAGCGTGGGGGCTCAACATCCCCAGTCGTGCATCTGCAAGACCACGGCGACCTGCACCTGCCCAACACCAGCCTGGTCGCCATGCGCGCGGTGCTGGAACCTCAGGCCGAAGCGCTGATGCGCAGCCAGCACATGCTGTGGCTGGGCGGCGATCACTCCATCACCTTGTCGCTGCTGCGCGCGGCGCGCAAGGTGCATGGGCAGCCGCTGGCCGTGCTGCATTTCGACGCCCATTGCGACACCTGGGCCGACCATTTCGGCGAGCCTTCCGGACACGGCACCTGGGTCTACGAGGCCGTGCAGGAAGGGCTGGTCGTGCCGCAGGGTTTCGTGCAGGTGGGCATCCGCTCGGCCGGTGAGCGCGAGGCGCGCGAGTATGTCAACACCATCGGCGGGCGCGTGTTCACGGCGCGCGCATTGCGCGGGCTCGACGGCGCGGCGCAGCTGGCCGGCGTGGTGCGCGACATCGCCCAGCGCCTGCAGGCAGCCGCAGCACCGGTGTATCTGACGCTCGACATCGACTGTCTCGACCCAGCCTTCGCCCCCGGCACCGGCACGCCCGAACCCGGCGGCCTGAGCACCAGCCAAGTGCTCACCCTGCTCGAAGAACTTTGCGTCTTGCCACTGCCGTTGATCGGCATGGACTGCGTCGAAGTGGCGCCGCCTTACGACCACGCCGAACTCACCTCGAACGCCGCCGCCGTGTGCGTCTGGACCTACCTCTGCGCGCGTTTGGCTGCCGCTGGGCATGCTGCAGCGGCGGCCAAGTCATGATGCGCCTGCAGCAGCAGTCTCAGGCTCTGGTCGAGCATTCCTACTACCAGGCCACCGCCCGCGCCGCGCCCAGCCACGCACCGCTGGAGGACACGGTGCGGGCGGATGTGTGCATCGTCGGCGCCGGACTGGCCGGCTTGTCGGCCGCGCTGGATCTGGCGCGGCGCGGCATGAAGGTGGTGGTGCTGGAAGCCATGCGCGCGGGCTGGGGCGCGTCTGGCCGCAACGGTGGCCAGGCCCTGGCGGGCTATGCCAGCGAGATGGGGCCGTTCGAACAGCAGCTCGGCCAGGCCGCCGCACATGCCGCCTGGAACATGTCGCTCGAAGCCTTGCGCCTGATGCAGGCGCGCATCACCCAATACGCCATCGACTGCGACTGGACTCCCGGAGCGCTGACCGTCGCCGTCACGTCGAAAAAGGCCCGCGCGCTGCAGCATTGGGTGGAGCACATGCAAACCCGCTACGGCGCGCACCACCTCGAATGGCTGGACGGCGCCGCCACCCGTGACCTGATCGGCAGCCAGCGCTATTGCGCCGGAGTGATGGACCCGCTCGGCGGCCACCTCCACCCGCTCAACTACACCCTGGGCCTGGCGCGTGCCGCCAGCGTGGCCGGCGCCATCCTTCACGAGCGCAGCGAGGTTCTCACGGTCGAATCCGGCAAGGGGGTGGTCGCGGCTGGAGCGCAGGACCAGATCCAGTTACCGGCTTCGATGCGCGCCGGAGGCCGGGCGCGGGTGCGTACCGCGCAAGGCGAGGTGCATTGCGACCACATCCTGCTCGCCGGCAACACCAACCTCGGCGCGGTGGCGCCGCAGCTTGCGCGCCGCATCATGCCCGTGGGCACCTACATCATCGCCACCGCGCCGCTGGGGCGCGAGCGTGCCCAGGCGCTCATCCGCAACCGCGCCTGTGTCAGCGACAACCAGTTCGTGCTCGACTATTACCGCCTCGCGGCCGACGACCGCCTGTTGTTCGGCGGCCGCGTCAGCTACTCCACCGCGTCGCCGCGCGACCTCGCCGCCACCATGCGCCAGGGCATGCTGCGGGTGTTCCCGCAACTCGCCGACGTCGGCGTCACCCACGCCTGGGGCGGCTTCGTCGACATCACCATGAACCGCGCCCCCGACTTCGGCCGCATCGCGCCCGACATCACGTACCTGCAAGGTTTCTCCGGCCACGGCCTGGCCCTCGCCGGGTTGGCCGGGCAGTTGGCGGCCGAAGCCATCGCCGGCCAGGCCGAGCGCTTCGACCTCTTCACCCGCCTGCGCCACCGCCCCTTCCCCGGCGGCGACCTGCTGCGCACCCCGGCGCTGGTGCTGGGCATGCTGTGGTACCGGCTGCGCGAGTTGTTGTAGCCGTGTAGCGCTGGGCCAGCTTCAAGGTTCGCTTGAGCGCGACATGGCCAAATAGGCCACAGGCTCGACTGCCGCCTGCCTTTACGGCCTGCAGAACTGCGGCAGGCAGCTCCAACAGACGCATTGGGCGGCCTGTCACGAACCATGAGGGCTCTTGTGTATCTGTGTGGGCCTGTGTGTGTCCGAGCGGGCCCCGATTCCTGCCAATTTTGTTCAAGCTGCATTGACTAAAGCATCAATAATCTCCTGCTCTTACCCCAGAATCTTGACCAGGAAACGTCAGTAACAAGTCAGAAAAATGGATTTGTGACATTCAGTAACAATTATGCTGACTTACCTGTCTTCCGGTTTGTATTGAGCGGACCTAGCATCGGCGGGCCGAATGGCATCAAACAAACTTGATCGCGACAAGGAGACAGCAATGCATGAAGAGGACAAGAGCGGCGGTGATTTCGCCCGCCGTGATTTTTTGAAAATCACCGGAGCGGCTGGGTTGGCCGCATTGCTCGCCAGACCGCAACCCAGTTGGGCCGCGAGCGAAGTGCCGATCAAGATCGGTATGGTCGATCCCATCACCAGCACCTTCGCCGCGCTGGGGCATAGCGAGATCAAGGGCGCCAAATTCGCCGAAGCCGAGATCAACAAATCCGGCGGGATTCTCGGGCGGCCGCTGCAGCTCCTGGTCGAAGACGGCGCCGGCAACCCCGGCACCAGCGTCGACAAGGTGTCGCGGCTGGTGAGCCAGGACAAGGTCGACTTCCTCATGGGCACGGTGAATTCGGCATCGTCGCTGGCGGTGTCGCAATTCGCGGCGCAGCACAACAAGCTGTTCCTGTGTACCGGCGGCCACGTCGACAGCCTGACCGGCAAGGAGTGCAAGAGCACCACGTTCCGCACCTGCTCGACGACCTGGATGCTGACCGCCGGAGACTTCGAGGCCATCGCCTCGAAGTTCGGCAAGAAGTGGTACTTCCTCACCACCGACTACGCCTTCGGCCAGTCCGAGCAGGCCGACTACACCACCCAACTGAAGAAAGTGGGGGGCACCGTGGTGGGTGGGGCGCTGGCGCCGGTGGGAACCACGGACTTCTCCTCTTTCCTGATCGACGTGAAAGCCAAGGCGCCGCAGGTGCTGTGTCTGCTGCTGGCCGGGAACGACCAGGTCAACTGCATGAAGCAGATCGCGCAGTTCGGCATCAACAAGGACATCGCCGTGGCGGGTGCCCTGTTCGAGCTGGAACAGGCTCAAGCCCTGCCGGAAGCCGCGCGCTACGGCTGGTGGACCATGGAGTGGTACTGGAATCAGCCCAAGACGCCGCATGTGGCCGACTTCGTCAAGCGCTTCTCCGCGGCGAACAATGGCGAATATCCCTCTGCCCGCGTCTGGTTCGGCTATGCCTCGACCTACGCCTTGAAGCTGGCAGCGGAAAAGGCCAAGTCCACTGAAACGGCCAAGGTGGTGAAAGCCATGGAGGGCTTGGTGCTGCCGCCCGAAATTGCGTTGCAACCGGGTAACGTGTTCTACCGGCCGCAGGATCACCAGCTCATGCTGGGGATGTTCCCTGGCCACGTGATCCAGACCGGCAAGTACCCCAACTTGTTCAATGTCACGGAAATCGTCCCGGGCGAGAAAATCGCGCTGTCGCCTTCCGAGACCGGTTGCGTGCTGCCGCGCGCCTGAGTTCGCCCCCACCCGCCGCCACTGCGCCTCCCGGCGCAGTGGCTTTTTATGCATCTGACGGATCGGAGGCCTCTCTTTGAATATCGTCCTCATCTTCAACCTGTTCAACGGGTTGATCACGGGTGCGTTCTACGCACTCCTGGCACTCGGCTTGGCCCTCATCCTGGGGCTGAACAACACCATCAACTTCGCCCAGGGCGCCTTCATGGCGCTGGCGGCGTATTTTGCCTACACCCTGGCACCCTATCTTGGATTCTGGGGCGCGTTGCTGCTTGCGCCCTTGCTTGCCGGAGTGCTGGGTCTGGTGGTGGAAGTCTTCCTGATCCGCCGCCTGTACAAGCGCGATCCGTTGTACTCCCTGCTGCTGACCTTCGGCCTGGCGATGATCATGCAGGACATGATCCGCACCATCTGGGGCGCCACCGGCGTGCCGCTGCTCATTCCCGAATCGCTCGGCCACCCGCTCAGCCAGACCTACTTTTTCCTGACCGGCTACCGCCTTTTCGTCGTTGGCGTGGCGCTGGTGGGAACGGCGGCGCTGTTTGCCGTGCTGCGCTTCACCCGCCTGGGCATACGCATCCGGGCCGGGAACGCCGATCTGGAAACGGTGTCGGCGCTGGGTGTGAACATCTACTTGTTGCGCACCGCCAACTTTGTCATCGGCATCATCTTCGCCGGGGTTGCCGGCATCCTCGCTGCCGGCCAACTCGGGCTGGATCCGACCATGGGTGACAGCCTGCTGATGCCGGCCTTCGTCGCCATCGTCGTCGGCGGCGTCGGCTCGCTGCTCGGCTCGCTGATGGGCGGCTTGCTGATCGGCGTTGCCTCCGGCGTGACGACGGCCTATTTCCCGTCCGCCAGCGAGGCGGTGATCTACCTCATCATGGGCCTGATGCTCGTGGTGCGGCCGCGCGGCTTGATGGGCCAAGAGGGGCTGCTGGAATGAAGGACGACATGACTTCCGCACTGGCGGCGCCAGCCGCGCAATCGGGCCCAGCCATTCGCCGCAATGTCCACCTTGGCACCTTGCTGCTCGCCGCGTTGCTGCTGAGCGCGCCAGCATGGCTGCCTTATGTCGGCGGCTACAACGACATCGCCTCGCGGGTGCTCATCTACGCCCTGGCGGCAATGGGTCTGAACCTGCTGCTCGGCTTCACCGGCGGCTTGTCGTTCGGCCATGCCGCCTACTTTGGTCTGGGCGCCTATGGCGTGGGCTTGATGCTCAAGTACGCCACGCACAACGTGCCGCTGGCGCTGCTCTGTGGGACCCTGCTCGGCGGCTTGGTGGCGACGGTGCTGGCCCCCATTGCGGTACGGCGCAAGGGCATTTATTTCGCCATGATCACCATTGCCATCGGCCAGTTGTTCTACTTCATCGCCATCCGCTGGCAAACGGTGACGGGCGGGTACGACGGGCTCACCGGTTTTTCGCGCCACGCCATTCCCATCCTGCCCGGGGTGAGTTGGACGCTGGGCTCGACCGGCTTCTACTACCTCGTGCTGCTGTGTTTCGGCGTGGGTGCGGCGGTGCTGTGGATCGTGCTGAACTCGCCGCTCGGCCATATCTTTGTCGCCATTCGCGAGAACCAGAAGCGCCTGACCTTCCTCGGTGTGCGGGTGCAGCGCTATGCCGCGCTGTCTTTCGCCATCTCGGGTTTCATCGTTGCCCTGGCCGGTGGGCTCAACGCCCTGCTCGACAACTTCACCTCGCCCAACAGCCTGAACTACACCTTGTCGGGCGATCTGGTGGTGATTGCCGTGCTCGGCGGCATGCGCAACTTCTGGGGGCCCTTCGTCGGCGCCGCCATTTTCGTGCTGGTGCGCGACTACGCCAGCAACGTGACGAACAACTGGATGTCGGTCATCGGCCTCATCTTCATTCTTTCGGTGCTGTTCTTCCCGCTCGGCATCATGGGTTTCCTGCAGCGCAAGAAGGTGGAGAAATGAGCTTATTGGAGTTGCAATCCGTCTCGCGTCGCTTCGGTGCGCTGCAGGCGCTGAGCGATATTTCGCTCACGGTCGATCAGGGCGAGTTGCGCGCGGTCATCGGTCCCAACGGCGCCGGCAAGACCACGCTGTTCAATCTCATCAGCGGCTTTTTCCCGCCCAGCGGCGGCAGCATCCTGTTCGACGGCAAGCCCATCACCAAGGTCAATCCGGCGTCGCTGGTGCAGCAGGGCATCATCCGCACCTTCCAGATCACCGAGATCTTCCTCTCGCTCTCGGTGCTGGAGAACCTGCGCATTGCCGCCGAAGTCGCCATGGGCGTGAGTCACCGGCCGTGGATGACGCGCGCCCTGCGCACCCGCATCGACGAGCGCGTGCAGGAACTGATGCATGTCGTCGGCATCGGCTCCAAGGCCGACCGCATCGCCGGCGAACTCTCGCATGGCGACCAGCGCGTGGTCGAGATCGGCATCGCCTTGTCGCGCAGCCCCAAGCTGCTGCTGCTGGACGAGCCCACCGCCGGCATGGGCGACGAGGAGACGCAGAACATGACCGCCCTGATCCGGCGCCTGAACAAGGAACAGGGCATCACCACCCTGTTCGTCGAGCACGATATGGAAATCGTCTTCGGCATCGCCGACCGCATCACCGTGCTCGACAACGGCACCATGCTGGCCGAGGGCAACGCCCACGAGATCGCCAACAACCCGGCGGTGCAGGCCGCCTACCTGGGGCAGGCGGCATGAGGGCAGACAACAGCTTCAATTCGGAAGATGTCACAGGCGTCGCAGGGAGGGGCCGCACATGAACAAGGTGCTGGAGGTGGACGCGATCCACACCTATTACGGCAAGAGCCACATCCTCAAAGGCGTGTCGCTGCATGTGGGCGAGGGCGAGCTCGTCGCCCTGCTCGGGCGCAACGGCGCCGGCAAGTCCACCACGCTGCGCTCCATCATGGGGTTGACGCCGCCGCGCCAGGGCCATGTCCGGCTGTTCGGCCAGGACGTGACCGGCGCTTCGCCGTCGCGCATTGCCACCATGGGTGCGGGTTACGTGCCCGAGGGACGCAAGATTTTCGGCCACCTCACAGTGCACGAGAATCTGCTGGTGGCGCGTGAAACCAAAGGGCAGTGGACCCTCGACACGGTCTACAAACTGTTCCCGCGCCTGCACGAGCGCCGCACCAGCAAGGGCGGGCGGCTGTCCGGTGGCGAGCAGGAAATGCTGGCCATCGCCCGCGCCCTGCTGCTCAACCCCAAGCTGCTGATTCTCGACGAGCCTTCACAAGGCCTGGCGCCCATCATCGTGCAGGACGTCATGCGCACCGTGGCGCGCATGAAAAGCGAGGGCATCTCGGTGCTGCTGGTCGAGCAGAACGCCTTCCTTGCGCTGCAACTGGCCGACCGCGCCTATGTCCTGGGCGAAGGTGAGATTCTTTATGACGGCGACGCTGCCGCGCTGGCCGCCGACACCGAGCGCATGGAGCAACTGGCTGGTGTGGCACACGCCGGTTGAGGGCTGAAGATCTGATGCCTCGGACCTGAGTTTCGGAGTCCTGGCGCCGGTTGGTGTGAAGCAAGGCGCTCGGCGCCTTGCTTCACACGCGCTGATGGCTTCGAAGCTTTGGCTTCAGCCTATTCGATAGCCCGAGTAATGTCCTCGATGACCTTTTTGGCGTCGCCGAAGACCATCATGGTTTTATCGAGGTAGAACAGGTCATTATCCAGGCCGGCATAGCCGGTGGCCATGGAGCGCTTGT
>NZ_JBTRXV010000109.1:0-11162 GCF_054608695.1 Thiomonas sp. | reverse complement strand
GATCCAGGCGTTTCAATCCACGCCCGGGTTTTAAGCCGGGCGAGACATCAAATGTCATGGTTGCCGCCGCGATCCAGGCGTTTCAATCCACGCCCGGGTTTTAAGCCGGGCGAGACCATGGGGACGCATGGATTAAGGCCGCACATCAATCGTTTCAATCCACGCCCGGGTTTTAAGCCGGGCGAGACGGCGGCGTCTGGCAAGCTCGGACGTGCTGTTGATCGTTTCAATCCACGCCCGGGTTTTAAGCCGGGCGAGACGATTGGCCCAAAGGGTGGAGCGATGGCACGGATTGTTTCAATCCACGCCCGGGTTTTAAGCCGGGCGAGACTTACCGATTGAGTCAATGACATGGTAAAAACCAAGTTTCAATCCACGCCCGGGTTTTAAGCCGGGCGAGACCTCGGCGCGCAGAGATTCAAAGTCATACTTCAATTCGTTTCAATCCACGCCCGGGTTTTAAGCCGGGCGAGACCAAATAAACGCACTCAATGGTAGTGTCTCAGTTTGTTTCAATCCACGCCCGGGTTTTAAGCCGGGCGAGACTCCACTCGCGCAACGTGTTGCTGCACAACGGAGTTGTTCTGCATTCCCGCGAACCCGGTTCTGCGCGCAGGCGGACCCGGATTTGCAGGCAAGGAAAGTTCATCAAATTGTGAAAGATCAAGGATTTGCGTGATGCGCGAACCGGCCGGGATTTCGGCTTTGCTCGGGGTTCGCGGGCTACACGACAAGCGGGCCGTTGAAGTCGATGGAACGGAAGGTGCCATATTGCTTGACGCGCATGTCGGTCGGTTCGGTGATGCGATAGAAGCGCAGATTATCTTCGTCCAGCTTGATTTCGGCGAGCAGTTCGCGTTCAAGGGCTTCGTATTCCATGGCGTCGACCTGACATTCGAACACGGATTTCTGCACGCGTTGCCCCACTCTTTCGCAGGCCTTGGCCACGCGCCGCAGACGCTTGCGGCCTGCGGCCGTTTCAGTCGAGACGTCATAGGTCACGATGATGAGCATGGCGTCTTGTGGTCGATTACCGGGCCAGATAAGGCAGGTAGCCGTCCATCTCGCCGCGGATGGTGCGCGCGAGCAGGCGAGCCTGGACGAAGGGCAGGAGTCCGATGGGCATTTTGGTCTCCAGCAGCGGGTGGGTGATCTCCTCCTGTTTGCGTTCCTGCCAGGCGGCGACGACCTTGCGCCGGCCTTTGTCGGACAGCAGGACGGCACCGCCCTCGTGCTGGTCGAAGTCGTCAGCGCCGATCTGGCCGCGGTTGATGAGTGTCAGCGCCAGCCGGTCTGCGAGTACGGAGCGGAATTCCTCTTGCAGGTCGAGTGCAAGTGCAGCGCGGCCAGGCCGCACGGCGTGCAGAAAACCGAGCTGGGGATCGAGCCCTACGGCCTCCAGCGCCGAGCGGCAGTCGTTCATCAGCATGGCGTAGAGAAAAGACAGCAGGGCATTGAACCGG
Organism: Thiomonas sp.; assembly: GCF_054608695.1. Taxonomy (NCBI): domain Bacteria; kingdom Pseudomonadati; phylum Pseudomonadota; class Betaproteobacteria; order Burkholderiales; genus Thiomonas; species Thiomonas sp. The sequence goes on along the minus strand of NZ_JBTRXV010000109.1, from coordinate 9,699 downwards.
TCGAGCGGAGGACGGCGGGTGCGGCCATCGAGGCGGAAGTCTCCGCGCATGGAGGGCTTGACGATGCGGTTCAGCGCCTCGAAGTAGCCGCGCGCGGCTTCTCCCTCGACGCCACGCAGGACGTCAAGTGTCTGGGCATCGGCAGCGGCGCGCAGCGAGGCAGCCAGATTGTCTGCGGATCGGGTGAGCTGGGCGGATTCGTCGGCATCGGCGCTTTCGCGCGCCCCGCGTTGCACGACGCTGCGGCTGTTCTTGATCTTTCCGGCAACGCAGGCGCGTGCCAGATCCATCGTGGTGTCGGCGCGTTCTGCCGCACGATGCTGGGTCTGGCGCAGCAGAATGTTGCCTGATACCGGGCCTTCGAGCCGAGCCTTGAAGCGGCCGGAATCATCCAGCAGGACGAGGGACTTGCCCTCATCGGCCAGGCGGTGCATCAGCGCTGGCGACACCATGACGTTGCCAAAGCACACCAAGCCGCCGACATGGTGCAGCGGCACCTGAAGTTTCTTCTCGCGCTCCACGTCCACGCGCAGGGTGGCGTTGTCGATGTGGACATAGGCCTGCGGGGTCATGACATACAGGGTGTTTTGCAATGTCTGCATCAGTCCTCCACCTCGAACAGGTGTGCCCGCATCTCGCGCTGCACGCGCACGGCGGTCAGCGCCTCGGGCTGGCAGATGTCCTTGAGTGAACACTCCCGGCAGCGCGCATCGAACACGGGGGGCGGCAGGATACCGGCCCTCAGCATGGCGCGGATGGCCTCGGCCGTTTCAATCACCAGGTCGCGCAGCGCGGGCGTGATGGCGACTTCGCGCCGCCGGTGGCTGCTGGCGTGGTAGATGGCGCCAAGCGGCACGGGGCGGCCCAGCATGTCTTCCAGGCACATGGCCTGGGCGGCGAGCTGGATGTCGTCATGGGTTTTCTGGCGCTTGCGGCCGTGCTTGAACTCCACGGGGAAAACCGTGCCGTCGGGATGGAACTCGACGAGGTCGGCCTTGCCGATCAGCCCCAGTCGATCCGACCACAAGGGCAGGCTGCGCTCGACCTTCACGCCGGCCTTGATCTCGTAGCCTGGCGCGTCCACCAGACGATGCACGGCCTGCCCGCGCGCGGTGTGGATGTTGTCCTCGAACGCCTGCTCCAGGTGGATCAGCCCGCATTGCCGCGGGCAGTACACCCAGTGCTGCAGGGCGGACAGGGGGATGGGATCGTCGGTGGCGTTCACATCCCGGCGCATTTAGTTGAACAGGCGCTCGAGCAAGGCATCGCGGCTGAGGCCGTGATGCACCGCCACGGCATCGAGCACAGCGGCCAGTGTGCCGATGCGCAGCGGATCATGCCGGGGCACGGTGATGTGATGCTCTCCGTGCGCGGTGCTGGTCAGCCGCATGTGACTACCGGTCTGCCGTGTGACGTGGTAGCCAAGCCGGTCCAGGCGCTTGACCAGATCCGATCCGGACAGATCACGCGGCAGCCTCATACTGCCAGCATCTCTTCGCGGGTGATGTGCAGGCGGATGATGCTGGGACGCTTGTCATCGTCGAAATGGCAATGCACCGCGTCACGCACTTGCGCGTGCAGGGATTCGAGGCCGTCGGCCTCGGTCAAGATGTCCACGCCGACGGCGCGCGCGATATAGCCGCCCTCGGGAGCTTGTTCGACGATGAAATGGATTTCGGACATGGCGAGCTCCTCTTAAAAACCACCAATTTCTTCTGGGACTAGCCCCTCTAGCGACTCCAAAGCATAGGTTCCATCTGAGTTGATCGTGAGCGTTCTGTGGACCTTTGCCGATGAATACTGGCCTGCCTTGCAATTGTGCTTCCACCATACAACCGTTAATACTTCCATGCTGCCTGCCGGGCGAGCGGCGGCCTCGTCGTTCTCGAACAGCCGCGGCAATACGGCTTTGATGGCTTCAGCGTCGGAGTCGGAAAAGTTGGTTTTTTCCGCAAGCTGCGGATTCATGCTGCCATAGAACACGTAGACGCCTTGGTCGACACGATGCTTCATGCCCATCGTGTCCGAGCTGCGCTTGGTTCCATCACCCTCGCCACTGACGCTTTTAGTGATCTGCAAACTGGAGATTTCGATGGGTTTGACGCTGAAAGCCGACTGGACCGTGACGGGGCCACGAATACCGATGGACACCCCAGTGTCGCTTTCCTCGTCGCTGCCGTCTTCTTTCTTTTTGCCAGCTTTCTTGTTGCTTTTCAGGGCAAAGAGTTGACCGAATGCACGCACGTCCAACCATTTCTTACAAGCCAGTTCTGCGGTCTTCTCTGATCCGAGTTCTTTGCCCAATCCTGCCTCAGCCCGTGCGCGCAGGCTTTTGGCGTCATCCACTTTACGGTCGTCAGACTGGACAAAAATCATGTTGCCATCGTCTTCCTTGCGGCCATCGTTGACCCAGCGCTCCAGCAAGCGATCCCGGATTTTTCGTTTGATCGACACATCGCTCATTTCGCCGAAGTTTGAGTAATCGGTACGCGGGCGGTTGCCGTTCAGCGGGTCGCCGTTCGGGTTGGCATTTTTGACGCGGAAGGTGACAGCGAAATCAATCTTGTTTTGCAGGGTGGTCATGTTTGTTTCCTCGATGGTTTTATTCGGTTGGAGCATCTTCAGTAGCGGTGGCGGTGGCGTTGTCTGTCTTGGGCAGATTCAGGATTTGCCGCTGGCAGTGATAACCGAGCAGGAATTCACCGGAAAGCCTACTGTCGTCGAGAAAATCATTGCCGACAAAACTAGGAATAACTTCATCGAGCAGCTTGTCCATCTCGAACATGAAACCGGCCCGCCTTGCACGTAGGCGCGAGATGTAAGGTTTGAGCGCAGGCTCGATGATTCGCCACGTGCTTGCAGGGCGATCAGCGAAGCGTTGCATCAGCTTGGCGGCGGTAGTGTCGCGTTTTTCGCCCGCAACGTAGAGAGCACGGCTCTCGATATATTCGGCTATTGCCAGCAAGCGCCCGTAGAGATAATCCCGGCTGTTCCGGTCGGTTTCCAGTGACATTTTGTACTCCTCATTTTTGAAAGCGCCTTTGAACAGGGCGCAGGCGATGCCCAGGATTTTTTCCCATTCCCAGGGACTGAAACCGACCCGATTGCAGGTTCTGCGTACAGTCGATTCAACGAGATCGCGAGGCAGCGGCTGCCCATCGACAATGCAGGGCAAAAGCCGCTCAACCGTGGATTTTTTGAGCTTGTCGTCCAGACGGCGGCCAAACGCTGCTTCGGCAATGTCGCGCGGCGCTGGCGCACCGACGAATTTCAGCTCCTTGCCGAAGTTTTGCGGCCAAGCGTGTGCCGTGTGCCAGGCTTCGATCCGCTCAAGAAACTCGGAACCAGTCAGCTCCCGGTAATACGTGATGGCCATTCGCCCCGGCGTTGCCGAGTCCAGACCCATTACGACGATGTCATCTGTCGGCCCCAGCTTGGCGCGGTAGCCAGCCATGGCGAAGTTCAAGCGCTTGGCAAAGGCTTGCCCGGCATCGCCATCAAGGGATAACGCTGGTGCTACGGACTGCGCTTCAATTGCTTCGCCAGCGAGTATCAAGGTCAGCGAGTTGCCGAAAGGATCAGGAATCGGTATGCCCGCGACAGCCCAACTCACAATCACCTGATCGTCGTTTCTGTAGGCTTGGCGCTGGATCAACCAGCGCAGAGCATTGTGGGCTTTCTGGGTGACTTCGTAACCCACGCCACACGCCTGCTGACCGGTGTCATCGGTGAAGCGGCCTCTGAAGGTGTATCCCGAACTGTCGTTGGCACTGATGAGCTTGGCACCGTCACCGGAGTGGCGGATGAATTTTGGATGGTTTTTACATAGACGAGCTTCCTCGCCAAGAACCATGCATATCCCGTTCTTGGGGTTTTGAATCTGGTCGTAAGCTATCCATGCTTCGACTAGATTCGTGTCTTCCCAAGTACCTGATGCAGGATCATCCGGCGATTCAACTCGCCAGCGAATAAAAACCTTTGAGTCTTTGATTTTTTCTTTTCCGCGAGCGCCCTCGAAAACCATGGGGATCATTTTTTCGCTGAGAAGGTCTGCCCAAAGATTCCCGTGGGTTAAATAAGTTAGTACTGCCTTAGCTTTCGGATGTTGTTGCGCCGATTCACACCATTTCTCCAAATTGGCAATGTAAGCCGCATATTTTTTCTCATCTTTTTCCGGGAAGTCTCGGGCGCAGTAACTGATTTCTTCGCAAAGCGGGTGTGGAGCGATTTTTCTTCCTGATCTTCCGACCGATGCTTCGGTCACAGGGATTAGTGTTGCTGACTCTGTGGCCCCTAATTTCCTGACCCGTCTGAAATTACCGGATGAGTCGATGGCAACCTCAACGTGTGCTCTCTTTGAATAATGAGCCAAGGGCCAAGGTTGGGTTTCATTCCGATTCGGCAATCGACCTGTCTGTTCATAAGTTTCATACAGCTTTTGTATCCAGCTCATATCAGACCCCCAGATCAGCGGCTTCCTGCGCGACATCGCGCAGTTTGTCCTTGCCGAATTTCTTGGGCGTCATCGCCCGGACGAATTTGCGGATCGTGCAGACCTCAGGTCGTACGAATTGAATACAGCCATTGACCATGACCGGCTTCCAGAATCGGGCGTGCAGATTATTCTCGCCGGTTTCGTCGGGGTAGTCAAAGCCGTGAAACATCAAGCTGTACGCCAACTCGCCCGCATCGTCGAAATGGCCGGTTTCCGAGCCAAATGCGCAGGGTTCGACATAGCCTTGACAGTCTCGCGTGCCCAGAAAGATGTCCTGCCGCCCGCCTAATTCCAGCATTCGCTTGGCGATTGCGTGATGCTTGCCTTCCACACGGTCTTCTTCGAGTTCGGGGCGTTGCATGTTCCATTCAAAATGCGCGCGCACCTGGTATTCGACATCGGAGAGAAAGGTGTAGATGGCCAAGGTGTTTCCACCGCCGAACTCCAAAGGTTTGGTGCCTTTGGTCTGCGTGCGAATGGGCTTCATCACCCTGACTGCATCGATCACCCAGATGAAAGTGGGCTTCCAGTAAATGGACTTGACGATGCCTTTCAAAGCTTCGTAAGTCGGGACGTGGTACGAGCACTTTTCACCGCCGATCCGGGTCAGCGGATCGGTGAACAGGGCGTGACGCGCACTCACTTTGAATTCGATGCTGTTGCGGTTAGCCACAGAGAACCTCCATTTTTCCTTCAGGGGTTTCGGACAGGCCGAATTCCGGGCTGTAGTAGCGCGAATCGGTCAGGTAAAGAATGCCCGTGCCTTCTTGAACTTCCCGCACGACCAGCGTTTTGGATAGTTTTTCAAGCACGTTCTGGAACGCATTGACGCTGAATTGCTGTGCCCGGCGCAGCAATTCGAATTCCTTGTCGGGCAGGTACGCCGCGCATAAATCGTTGATGAGTTGTTTGCCCTCATTACCGTAAGGAACGATAACGCCGCGCGTGGGTGCGTCGATCGCTTTGAATGCTTTGGCGGCGGTCATGAAAGCCTGCCGAAGATAGATTGCCGGAGCTTGGCGTTTCGTTCTTTTGTAGTCTTCCAGCGCCAGCGTGTTGCTAGATAGCAGGTTGAGCAGGGTGTCGTCATGGCCGACCGAGACGGGGTAGCCCATTTCGTTTGCCCGGTCGAAGAAATAGTTCTTGTAGTACCAGGCCATCGCCTGCGGGCCGATGCGGTTATTACCGAATTTTTCGGGATTGGCATCAAAATCATCCAGCACGCGCTCTGCCTTTTCTCGGCCAACCTGAATGTCGGGCAATTTAGCCAGGTTTTCGTCCTCGGGGCGTGGGTTGAGGACATGCACCAGTCCCTGCTTGGCACGGCCATTGCGATTGCACCGCCCCGCCGCTTGGGCGATGGAATCCAGACCCGCAGTAAAGCGGATGACTGAACCAAAATCCACATCGACTCCGGCCTCAATCAGTTGCGTGCTGATGCAAAGCGTCGGGGCGGGCGGAACTTGATCCAGCCGAGCGCGCACTTCGTTCAGGATGGTTTTTCGATGTGCCGGGCACATGTTGGTGCTCAGATGAAAAACTTTGGCAGTGTCGCTTTCCTTGCATAGCCGGTAAATAGCCTGCGCCGCCTTTTTCGTGTTGACAATGACTAGGCAACTTCCAGACTCTGCTATTTGCTCGAACGCTAGCGCCGCGATTTCGTCCTGCGACCAACCGCCCGGTTTGCGACGGTTGACGACTTCGACGCGTTTCAGTTGGTCGAAGAGTTGTTTCACATCAGGCATGAGTTCGTTGCCTGGCGGTACGCGAATCGCGCCTTTGTGTGTATCGACCTGATCGAGCAAGGGCTGGGTGGCGGTGCACAGCACGACCGTGCTGCCACAGAAGTCGGCCAGGTAGTTCATGGCGTTGTTGAACAGGTGAACGCAATTGACCGGCAAGCTCTGGATTTCGTCGAAAATCAGCACGGCATTGGCGAGTTGGTGCATCCGCCGCGCCCCGCGTGTGCCCGCGCCGAACAGTGTTTCCAGCAATTGCACGGTGGTCGTGTACACGACCGGCGCGTCCCAGTTTTCGGAGAGGATTTTGCCGCGCCAGCTTTGCTCTTCTGGTGTGAGGTTGGAATGGTGTTCGAGCACCACGCTGCCTGCCTCGACGCCTTCAGGTTCCAGAATGCGCCGAACAACATCAGCGTTCTGGTCGATGATGGAAGTGAACGGGATGACATAGACCACCCTGTCCAGCTTGTGCCCGCGAGCATGGTGCAAAGCGAACCGCAGGCTCGCCAGCGTCTTGCCGCCGCCGGTTGGCACGGTCAAGGTGTAAATGCCCTGTTTACGTGCTGCACTTTCCAGGCAATGTCGCGAAATATCTTGCCGTAAGGCATCAATGGGGTGACTCGGCGTGAAGGTGCTCAGACGCGTTTCCAGACGCTCAATCAACACTTCCCAAGACTCGTAACTGCCGCGTAGCCGGCGCCGCGCCAGACCGGGATGCTCGAAATCTGCGGTGTCGATGCGGTCAGCGTCGATCAGGCAACTGAAGAGAGAGCGAACGAGCAGACCAAGTTGTTGCTGGAAAATTGGGCTCTGTGTTTTTTGGAGTGGCGTTTCACCGGGAACATTGTCAAGAATTTTTGCAATCCAGACCTGAAATGCTTGCGTGGTTTCCGGGAGCATGACCAAACTGTGCGCGGTTGCGAGAAGATCTTTGTCAACTTTGCCAAGCACTTCACGGAGATAGGTTTTGTCGCCGGATTTGTTCACCCGCCTGGTGAACACATCCTCAGCAGGCTTGCCAGCCGACAAGCCAAGACAATCGATCAAGCCAGAATGGTGCGAGGCAATGCACAAAGCCATAATTTGCCCGGCGATTCGCGCCAGATCGTTTTTTTGCGCCAACTCCTGCCAAATCCACTGCGCCCCGCTGGTGGAATGATCGATTTTCCCCTTCAGGCCACAAGCATCAACAAACTCCTCATCCTCGTCTTGATTCAGCAAGCCTGTAGCGGATTGGATATAGGCCTGAAAAGCTGCGCTGTACTTGCCCAAGTCGTGGAGTAGGCCAAGCAGTTGTCCGTGTGTGGTGAGGCTGAATTTCTTGGCCAGTTCGGCAGCAAGCTGACCAACACGCAAAAGATGCGACTCAAGCGACTGGATTTGTCCATTGCCGCGCACATGCGCGACAAATTCGGGTTTGCCGGTTGATTTGCACGGCGCAACGGAAGGTGAATCCATATCGAGAGTGGCTCAGTTTATGGATGATGCCATGCTGTGCACCCCGGTCTCAGAACCTAAACCCACCGATTCCGAGCATGCATATTGATGTGCTGCCGTTTCGAGCAGACTGCATCGACCATCGCCGGGAACGCTGCACAATCTGGGCGATGGTCTGGCCCATCCTTCAAAGCCGCCGGCGGCCTCCTGATGCAGCAAACAGCGGTAGCTTTCGTTCCTGGTGTGTGGGTCGCGCGTTCCCGCATGGGCATCAAGGGGCAGAATGGGAAACCTCAGCCGCAGCGCGACGCAAGGTTTCCTCAGGAACGCCGCTATCGCGCAGCCTGTCGATCAGTCGAGCGACGGCTGACCCCTCGAACCGTTCCATATCGTCACGCAGGCCGGCACCGACATACGCGCGCAGCAAGGCTTGATAACCGGCGAAACCGCGCAACGGGGCCACGCGCTTGAGGTCGTCCACCACGTCCTGCGGCATGCGCAAGGTGACGGCAACCATGGGCCTGTCTTTGGCCAGGCGGCGCTCAATCGTTTCCATCTTCATAGCGAGACCTCTCGGGTGGTTCTGCCTTCCTGGCAGAGATGATGCGGATGTGATCATCCTCGAACATCATGTGCACGACAAAGAGCACCCGGAAATCAAAATCCGCACCGATGGCTTGCGTCGCGTTGCTCGCCTCGATCGGATGCGTCCTGGTAGCGCACGAAGGGGTCAAGAAAGACCTGTGCCGCCTGCTCGAATGAAAGCTGATGCTTGTCGATGTTCTTGCGCGCCTTGTCCGCATTCCAGCGGAATCGGATGCCCTGCAACGCGTACTCGATGTCCATCGCGAAAGAATAGACTATGTATTGCAATTGTCAATACGCCGTATGGCGTGATGGACGCCCAGTACGCTCGCAGGCCAGAACCATGCGCGCTGGCCATTGGGTTGGTGTTACCCCAGTTTTTGGGCGAGTTTTTCGGCTTCGACGTGGGTGTAGCGCTTCAGCATGGCGAGGCTCTTATGGCCTGTCATGCTCGCCACTTCCATGATGCCAAGGCCCTTTTCGAACAGCCGGGACGTGGCCTCGTGGCGCAGATCGTGGAAACGCAGGTCGGTCAGGAATGACGGGTCCGGCTTGACGCCTTGCGCGGTGCAATCGGCTTCATACAGTTCACGACCACGGCGGCGGATGCGGATAAACGCGCTCACCAAGCCCCGCGCGTCCATGGAAACACTTTCCCGTCAAGTCGGCGCGGAAAAGCCTGCATGGTCCGCAAGGCACCGACCGCAGCAATGGACAAAGCCACCGTGCGAGGCACCCCGGTTTTCGTGACACGAAGGTGAGCCGTGCGCTTGTCCAGATCGATGCGCCCCCAGTTCAGGCTCAGCAGCTCGGACTCGCGTGCTGACGTTTCTACGGCCAGCAAAATCATTTCCCGCATGCCGTCGGGCTTGCGAGCACCAGCGATCCCGCGAAATAGGCAGTCCAGTTCCTCTGGCGACAAGCGACGATCCCTAGCGTTGTCAAGCTTAGGCTTGCGCACATCGCGCGCCGGATTGCCTGCGGGCAGGTGGATGCCCAAGTCCTTGGCGGCATAGTTGAAACAAGACCGCACAGCTTGCAAGTAATGCAGGGTTGTGGCTGGCGCCAGCCCGGAGGCACGCAGATCGGCAAGCCACGCCGCCAGATACGACGCTGCGTATGGCCGACAGGAAATAGGAACCAAAGCGCACACGCGCAATCTGCAAGTAGCCTCGCCAGTTGCCCGCGGATTTGAAGCTCGGCACCACATCGACCGAGAATCGATCAATGAGTTCGGCCATCGTGACTTTGCCCGCCTCGTTGCGCAACACGGCGTGTTGCCTTGTTGCGCTTCGCGCTCCATGCCGCGCGCCCAAGCCTCGGCATCGGGCCTTCAGGTCAAACGTACGCGATATGCTGGGCAGACCACGACGCCGAACCTGTACCCTGTATCCACTTTTCCGCTTCTCGATGTACGCCATGACAGCCCCTTGCGGGGTGAGC
>NZ_JBTRXV010000108.1:0-11419 GCF_054608695.1 Thiomonas sp. | reverse complement strand
CTCACCGCGGTGCTCCTGCACCATCCGCACGGCGCGCTCGCGGACTTCAGGGGAAAACTTGTTTGACTTGTTCATGGCTCCATTCTCTTCAAGGTTGGAGCCTCCTCAAAAACCGGGGCGGTTCAGACAAGAGATCGTTCCACTGTCGCTGCGCAATGCCATCCATTCCTTCGTGCTCGCCTGCGCGGCCCGCGAGCTGCGAGGCCAAGGCGGCGAGCACAGCTCCATGCTGATCCACGTCACGCGATACGTGGCGGTGCAGGACCATGTGCGCGAGCAAGTCGAAGAGACCGTCCGCCGCATGCGGCAGAGGATCACCCGAAACGAAGATGCCGATGAGTTGCTCGCTCAATTGCGCAAGCTCTGGGACGAGGACTTCGTCTCAACGCGCGACACGGTGTTCGCGCTCTCGCCAACCGAGGAACGTCCTCCCGCGCTGCCCGCTTGGGATGACCTCGTCGCGAAGCTGCCCTATGTCTTGGGCGACATCGTCGTGCGGTCGATCAACGGCACGGCCAAGGACGCCCTGGATTACGCGACGCCGGGCGCCGCGCTCAAAGTCATCGCCGTGGGCGGCGACAAGCTCGCGCGGGGCCTGACCCTCGAAGGCCTCTGCACAAGCTACTTCGTCCGCACGACGAAGATGTATGACACGCTGATGCAGATGGGCCGCTGGTTCGGATACCGGCCTGGCTACCTTGACCTCTGCCGCCTCTACACCTCGACGGATTTGGTCAGGTGGTTCGGCCACATCGCCGACGCCTCCGAGGAGCTGCGCGAAGAGTTCGACTTCATGGCGAAGGCTAATCTCACGCCGGAGCAATACGGCTTGAAGGTCATGTCGCACGAAATCCTCACGGTCACTTCGCCCTTGAAGATGCGCAACGCGCAGACGCTGTCGCTGACTTACAGCGGCACTCATCCGCAGACCATCCTCTTCCACCGGTACGCCAAAATCCAAAAGGCGAACCTCGATGCGACCGATGCCTTGATCGCCTCTTTGGGGATGAAGTTCGTGGACGCGCCGAAGTATCCGCGTGATGGCGAAGCAGAATCGTGGCCCGGCGCCCGCTTGTGGCAAGACGTGGATGCGCCCAAGGTGCTTGCGTTCTTAGGGGCCTATGAGACCCACCCCAACGCTGATCGAGCCAAGGCTGCGGTCCTTGCCGATTTCATCTCGAAGATGATCGACATCGAAAAATTGAAGCAGTGGAGCGTGGCTCTCTTGACCGGCGGCGACGGAGTTGGCGAAACACATGTCTTCCCAGGCGACTTCGAAGTCAATTCCTTCCAAACCCGAAAGACTGAAGACCCCGACCCGCCAGACATCAAAGACTTGGCGATGTTCGCCATCGGCGTGCTGACCGATCCCAAGGACGAGGGCATTGACCTTGATGACGACGTTTGGCGAGATGCGCTGGCGCGCACCCGCGCGGCGTGGAAGCCCGATCCCGCTCGCAACAGAGTCAACCTGCCATCCGCCCCCAGCGGCAAGGGCATCCGTGAGTCGCGCGACAGGCTTGGAGGCGAGGCCGATCGCGGCTTGCTGCTGCTTTACACCCTTGCCCCCTACTACAAGGGCAAGGCCAAGCTCCCTGAAAACCTCATCGTGCCGGACTGGGACAAGCCCATCATGGCGTTCGCCATCGCCTTCCCCTCTTGCGAGAACGGCGTCCAGGTTGAATACGAAGTCAACCTCCTTTATTGGAAGCAGGAATATGGCCCGGCCGAGTAACGAATTTTTGATGGCCTGGTCGTCGCTCACGAGCTCCGACACCGAGCCAGGATGGCAAGCCATTTCGCTGCCCTCTGCTGGCCCGCTTCAAGTGCGCGCGGGCCGGCGATCGCCTGACAACGCCGAAGCCTTGCTGGTGGGCTTCCCCACCGCGCGGCTGGCCGCCGCAGACAAGCTCCCCGAGGGACAGGGCTTCGCGGTCGAACGCGCCGACCCCGAGGGTAATGGCAGGCTTTGGCTTGCCCTGACCCGGAAGTCCGCTGGCAGCGCGGAGCTCTTCGCCGCCATGGCGTGCGATGTCGTCGGCGCCCTCGACGACGCCGTGGCCGCCAGCGTCGATGAAGCCAAGCTCCTGCGAGTCCTCACGGGCCGCGTGGGGGCTTGGCAGGAATTCATGCGCAAGGGCACGCAGGCGCTGAGCCCCGAGGCTGAAATCGGCTTGATTGGCGAACTCACGCTGCTGCGGGCCATCATCGACGCGGGCGTCCCTTCGGCGCAGGCCATCGAATCTTGGGTCGGCCCCCTGGATGGCATTCAGGACTTCGAGCTCGGCACGGGCGCCTTGGAGGTCAAGGCCACGCTGTCATCGGCGGGCTTCCCCGCCAAGATCGGCTCGCTCGAGCAACTTGACGACTCGACGCGCCAGCCCCTCTTCGTGGCCGGCGCTCGGCTGCGGCAAACCGATAGCGGGCAGAACCTGCCGGCGATCGTCGAGGCGATGCGGTTGACGATCAAGGGCGATGCGGAAGCCGAGCGGCTCCTGGCTGAGCGGCTGCTCGCTGCCGGCTACGTTGATTCGCATGCCGATCGCTATCCACGGCGGTTTGAGCAGGCTGGAACCCGAGTCGTCCAAGTCGCCGACGGCTTCCCCCGGCTGACTTCGGGCACCGTGCCAGCGGGCATCATGAGGGCCATGTATGAAATCGACCTCGACAAAGCGCCGGGAGAGAACATCGGCGCCGAGGCCGCGCTAAAAAAACTGGGAGCGATCTAAGAATGAATTTGCCTGAATTCCTACGCGAGACGCAGGCCGCCGTCCGCTCGCAAATGCGAGATGGCGCGCTTTATGAAGAGCTGGTGTTCACCGGCATCGTGATGGAGCACATGTCTGAAATCGGCATGACCTTCGAACCTGTCGAATGCCACTCCGGCCCCATCAAGGTCGGCAACGCGAATTTGCGCCTGAGCGGCTATTCACTGTCCGAAGAAGGCGACCAACTGGACCTCTTTGTCAGCCTGTATGACAACGTGGATGTCCCGACCCCTGTCCCGGACGCCGAGACTTTGATCGCCGCAGAGCAGTGCCTGCGATTCTTGAAGTTTTGCGCAGAGGGCAAGATGGCTCAGAAGCTCGATCCGTCCAGCGACTTGCGCTCGCTGGCCGAGACTCTGCAGGCCATTTACAACGACCTGGAACAAGTCCGGGTCTATGTCCTGACCGACCGCGTGGCGAAGTCGAAGAGCTTCAAGACCAAGGAAATCGGCGGCAAGGCCGTGCGCGTCGAAGTCATGGACATCGAGCGGCTGCATCGTCATTGGTCCGAGGGCAAGCCGCGCGATGAGCTGGTGGTCGATTTCACCGAAGTGTCCGGCGCGCCCCTTCCCTGCGTCTTCGTGCCAGGAGAGAACGACGACTACGACTATGCGCTGACGGCCATTCCCGCCGAGGCTCTGCGCCTGCTTTATGAGAAGTTCGGCGGCCGATTGCTTGAAGCCAACGTCCGATCCTTTTTGAGCGTCAAAGGCAAGGGTGTCAACGCCGGCATCCAAAACACGCTGCGCTCCGCGCCAGAGCGATTCATGGCCTACAACAACGGCATCGTGATCGTGGCCGACGAAATGCGCTTGGGCAGGCCAGGAGACGGCTCCGCCGGCATCGCTTGGCTCAAGGGCCTGCAAATCGTCAATGGAGGCCAGACCACCGCCTCGATCTACTTCGCCAAGAAGAAGTATCCCGACACCGATCTGAGCCGCGTCCGCGTGCCGGCCAAGATCATCGTCATGCGCGCCCAGGACTCGGCCAAGGAAGAAGCGCTCGTCTCGGACATCTCGCGCTTCGCCAACAGCCAGAACGCCGTGCGGCAATCGGACCTGTCGGCCAACAAACCATTCCACGTCGAGATCGAGAAGCTCTCGCGCTCTGTCTATTGCCCCGATGGCGTCGGCCAGTGGTTCTACGAGCGCGCCTCCGGCAGCTACAACACGCTTCTGGCCCGCGAAGGCACCACGCCCGCCAAGCTCAGGGTGTTGAAGGAGGCGATCCCCACGGGCCGCCGCATCACCAAGACCGACCTGGCCAAATACATCACCGCGTGGGACCGCAAGCCCGACATCGTCAGCCTCGGCTCGCAAAAGAACTTTGACAAGTTCATGGCGACGCTCACGCCGGCCGAAGGACAAGAAGCGCCGTTGCCGACCGTCGCCGACTTCAAGGCCATGATCGCAAAGGCCAAGATATACCGAGATGCGCAGAAGCTCTTGCGTCCGATGTTCCAAGCCTTCCAAGCGAACGTCACGGCCTATACCGTGTCGCTGGTGGCGGAGAAGCTCGGCGACCGCATAGACCTTGATCGGATTTGGACTAGGCAGGCGGCCTCGCCCGAGCTGCTAGCGCAGATCGCCGTGTGGGCTAAGGAGGTCAACGACGTGCTGCACTCCTCGTCTGGCGGCAAGATGGTCTCCGAGTGGGCCAAGCGGCCGGAATGCAAGGAAGCCGTGATGGGCGCGAGCTACTCGGCCCCGGCGACCAACATCCCGGAAGTGAAGTAGGCCGGCCAGCGCGGGGCTCGGCCAGCGACACCTCAAGACAAAACCCATGGTTGATGTCGTTTCCCCCGCCGACCGCAGCCGGATGATGGCCAGCATCAAGGGCAAGAACTCGCAGCCCGAGCTCCTTGTCCGCCGGTTGCTGTTCGCCTCGGGCTACCGATTTCGGCTGCATCGGCGCGATCTGCCTGGCACCCCTGACATCGTCATGGCCGGCCGCAAAGTCGCCATCTTTGTCCACGGCTGCTTCTGGCACATGCACCAAGGATGCCGATACGCCAAGATGCCTGCCACTCGCCCCGACTTCTGGAAAGCAAAGTTCGAGGCCAACGTGGAGCGCGACCGCCGCGCTGTCGAGCGTCTGCGAGCGTTGGGTTGGCGGGTGCTGTGCATTTGGGAATGCTCGACGCGAGACGCCGAGGCTTCCGCCGGCCTGCAAGGCGCCATGGGCTCATGGATTGATGGCGGGGAGCGGCTTGGCGAGATCGGCACCCCATCACCAAGCTGAGCCATGGCCGACTCAAACGCCCAAGCCCTGCGAGACCTAGCCGAGACCCACCTGGCGGAGGTTCACAAGCGACTTCCCCCCGACCGCCTAGACCGATTCGTCCTGTTCATCGAAGTGGTTCGCGCAATGGACTACTGGGGGACGCATGCCCCGGCTCTTATAGGCGACAGGGAGAAAGTCTCGCAATCGTTCGACCTCATGTATTGGGGGTGGAACAGGGCTGTCGCCGAACTCTTTGAGCCCTTAGAGCAGCCTGGCGCCTTCCCCATGATGGAGAGCACCCAAGAATCGCGTGGATTCGCCGCTGGAATCATGCAAGAGTTCGGCAAGGTGTCGCTGCTGCGCCGCCTTGCCGACATGAGCGAGCGGGGCATCATGGAGATCGTCCGGGATGGCGACGAATTCCAAATTCGCATGGGCGAGGACGCGCGAGCGCAGTTCGCCGATGCCACGGAGATGGACCGCCTCAAGGCCGCAGAAGCGCGAGTGCCTTCGTCGAGCCCCGGCTGGACGATGGCGTCGATGCGCGACGTCTTCCGTTTTCCCGGCATGCCCGGCAACTACTTGGCCTTGGCCGATGCGCCGGTCAAGCGTTGGCTCAGGCCAGACATCGAGGAGCTCATCAAGCCGCTCGTGCGACCATGGGACACCGGATACGGCTTCATGGTGGCCTACGACGCCCGAATTGAGGTGGACAAGCACTACATGGCCGAAGCGCTGGCCCTGGCGACTTCTTGGCGCGAGGATTCAGGCATTCACGCCGACGCAAAGCTGGGGTCCATCAAAGGTGCCGACATCGCAGGCGTGAGCGCCGCGTTAATCAGCCTTCACGCCAAGCACTTTGGTTGCGTGTCGGTAGCGAAGAAGCTGTTTGACCAAGTGTCGGTCGCCCAGAGCCTGACCATCTGGGGGCCAAGAGCCGCGTTGGAAGAGTCGATCTCCGTAATGAGCGGGCGGTCCGAGCCTTTGGTCCATGCCGCATTCAATGCGCTGGCGATGACATCGGAGCAGGCAAAAAAGCTGGCTGACCACTCGACGCCCCTGATCCCCTTGCTCTTCGACCTAGGCAACGGCTTGATTTTGCGGCCGGTGTCGTGCCTGACCCGAAACCCGTTCACCGCAGTGAGAACCCAACATCAGTGGCTCGACCCACGCACTGAACACGCCGTCGCGGCTGACCGCGAGGATTGGATGCGGGAACAGCTCTACGGCATGTTCGGCGGTAAGCGATACATCCGCTTCCCCGGCAACCTCAAATTACGCCGAGGCGGCGTGGTCCTGACAGACATTGACGCGATCATCTACGACCGTATCACTGGCGATGTTGGGCTCTTCCAGTTGAAGTGGCAGGACTACTCCACCAACGACGTGCGCCAGCTCCAAAGCAAGGCCGCGAACCTTTCCGCCGAGTTGGTGGACTGGTCGGGCAAGGTCAAGTTGTGGATCGAGGAGAACGGCATCTCCGCTCTCGACAAATCGCTCCGGCTCAAGCAGAAGCGGCGCGAGGCCGTCAGGGGTGTCCTGCTCTTCGCCATTTCGAGGTCATCTGTCCGCACGCAAGGCTACGGGGTCAAGACCGAGGCGCCTGATTTGGCGATGGCAGTCTGGCCGCAGTTTGTTCGCGCCCGCATGGAAATCGGCCCTTCCGCTTGGTCCATGCGAGACGTTCACGCGCGGCTGCTCGAAGAGCACGGGCAGGTGCCTGACGTCCAGCCGATGCCAGCGTCTATGCGAGTGGCCGGAGCCACGCTTCACATCTACGATTTTTGGAATCGGACTAATCAAACCGAGGCCAAGGCAGGCGGCGATGCCTTGGGGCCGCATGGCAGCGCGCTATAACGGGCCATCCCCCTCAAACCCTGCCACCATGATCCCCACCATTGAAACACTCGCCCTCGAATTCAGCCAAGCGCTTCATGCCTATTTGACGCCGGAGCAAATGCAGGAGGTCGCACTGCGCAACAGCAGCGAGACGATTTCCGGCATTTGTCACTCGCACGACTTCTGCGACGCGAACATGTTCCTGCACGAGGTTTTCATGAAATACGGCATGGATGTGGCCGACGAAGGCGGCATGGAGCTATACGGCCACTTGTGGGACCAAGCTTGGAATCTGGCCAAGTCGCAGGGATTTCGAATCGCGGATTAACTCTGTGCCCTTCCGGCCCCGGATTCACACGCGCGGCGAAGACATGAAATTGAAGATGATCTGACCGATCTGCTTGGCTAGCAGTGGAGGGACCGCGTTGCCGATCTGTCCATATTGCTCGGTGCGATTTCCCTCGAAGAAGTAGTTGTCGGGGAAGGTCTGCAAGCGGGCGGCCTCGCGCACAGTCAGGCTGCGGCACTGCGCAGGGTCGGGGTGGATGTAGTAGTGCCCATCCTTCTTGATGTGGGCCACCACCGTGGACGAAGGAAACTTGCCCAACTGCACGCGGAAGCGGTCCTTGAATGGGATCGTCTCTTCATCCACGTTTATGTGGGCCGGCAACAGCTTGGGCGGAAAGTTGTGCAGGTCGGGCGCATATTTTTGAGTGGCCGCAAAGCAGGAGGAAAACAAGTATCGATGCAGGTCCGACCGCATGTGGCTGCGAGTCTCGTGCTGGAGGACGCCCCCGACCTTCGGGTCCAGATACCAGTCCCGAAGGTCCTTGGGCATAGCCTCCCCCGGATCGACAACCATGGGGATGAACGTCGAACCAGAGGTCGCGTGCTTCTCGGCGCGCTTGGTGAACTTCTCCATCGCGGCCTCGATGACATTGCGCAATGGAACGCGCCACCCTTTGAGCGTTTGAGGCGCCTCGCGCAAAGCCTTCATCCAAGCCTCCTGCGAGTCAGGCTCCTTGGATAGGCGGCTGCGCAGCGGCGGCAAGCCCGCCAAGGCGGCGCTCACGCCAACCTTCTTCTTCATCTTCGCAAGCAGGAAGCTGTTTGGGTTTGCTTCAAGCGCAGTGGTCGCCTCGGCCACGTCCGAACGAATGCCGAAGAGGATCACTCGGTGCCTGCTTTGCGGGACGCCATGGTCATCGGCCTCGATCACGTAATCTTTGGGATCGAGCTCGTCCTTGTTGACCACCAGAGATCTGACCACATAGCTCAGGTCCTCGCGTGGCGCCTTCAGGTCGGCGAGGATGCGCTCGAAGATATGCTTTCCGGCATTCTTGGAATTGAGCATCCCCTTGACGTTCTCCATCACGAAGACGGCTGGGGCGAACTCCTGGATGATCCGCAGGTATTCGGTGTAGAGGAAGTGCTTGGCGTCGGCCTCGAACTTTTTCGGGTCTTTGCTGCGCAGCCTCGACCGGCCGGCCAGCGAGTAGGCTTGGCAAGGCGGTCCTCCGATGAGAACCCAATCGGTCTCATCGCCAAGCGCCTCTCGAATCCATGCATCGATTTCCGCATGTGGGGTAAGTCCGAGCTCCGCGCATCTGGCTTCCTTGGCGGCGTGTTCGGCGGCATCCTTGATGTCCGTGTGGGCCAAGAACGCCTCGCGGGTGATCTTGCCATGGATGTATTCGTAATAACAGGCGGGAACCTTGCCCTTGGGGAACTTGCGGAAGATCGCCCGCAGCAGCAGTGTCCTGTGGGCGACGGGGTCCTTCTCCACGGACACTTTTACGGCGAAACGGCGCGCGCCGGTTTCGTCAAAAATGGACGAAAAACCTTCGCAAAGCCCCCCCGGTCCGGCGAACAAGTCGATCACCGGAATCTCACTGCGCCGCGTCATTGAATCTTTTTTCTCGTTTTCAGACCTGAAAGCATCGGAAGCGCCCGATGGGGCGCCAAGCAAGGGCCCGGCAGGGACAGGCCGGGCTCCATTTTGGCAACCTTTGATTTTAGCCAGCTCCATAGGGGGCGCACCCAGGGCAGATGCTGACACGCACAGTGTGCGCAATCACCGCCGAAGGCTCAATTCCGGCGTCCTCTCATATTCCTCAATCCATTCCTTGTGTGGCTCCAGCGCCGTCTGACGCTACAAGCCCAGCATGTATTCGCAGATATGGTCGGCCTGGCTGACCGAATCGAAGAAGCTCCGAATATCCGCGTCGAGAATCCAGTTCACCGGGGTGCCGCTGATCGCCACCGACAGTGCATCAAGCGCATCGTGCTGGTTCCGTCCGGGCCGGAACCCATACGAGAACCCGAGGAAGTCTTCCTCGTAGATGGCGTTGAGCACCGCGACGAGCGCGCGCTGGACGATCTTGTCTTCCAGCGCGGCGATACCCAGCGGCCGCTGCTTGTCAGTGCCAGGCTTGGGTATGAACCGTCGCCTGACGGGCAGCGCCCGATATCCGCCGCTATGAACCCGTGCATGCAGGTCGAGGAGGTTGCCCTCCAGACCCATCTCGTAGTTCTCCCATGTCACACCATCGACCCCGGGAGCGGCACGGCGCTTGAGCGCCAGGAACGATTCCCTCAGCAGGTCAACGGTGACGTGGTGCAGCAGCGAAGTGAACTTCTCCTTCTTCCGCTGCCTGGCAGCGTTCCGTACACGGTCCAGCCCCTGTGACACGCTATCGCGGCTCTGCGTCCGTCGCGTGCGCGGTTGTTCCGTGTTCCCCTTGGTCCCGGTCCTTGGCTCCGCCCACTCCGCCTCCGGTTGCCCGGCCTTGTTCGCAGGTTTCACAGCTACTACGACCGAGTCTGACTTCTCGGGTCCGTTCATCATTGGCTTCGGCTCCTCGCCTTCCCAATGCGGGCCAGCCCGTACAGCGACTGGTCAAACCCGAGATCTCCCGGTTCCCGTGCAAAGAGCGTGCGCATATGCCAGTGTCTTCGACCACGCCAGGTCGTTCGGGCGCTCGCGATCGCGCGCTCGGACGTGTTGCTTTCCGCCTTGTCGACAGCGTCAGCACCCAGAGGAAAGATATTTCCGAGGCTCAATGGCTGGCCTATGCGCTCCCCTACCGACGCTTCGCCGACGTCCTCGCGGGCGCCTGCGCACGGCTCGGGGCCGATGTGGTTCGCTATTCCTTCATCGCAGTGGACTTGCACCACCTACTCCTTGCCGGTCTCCCGGCGCACCGACAATGTCACCTTGGACATGTTCCCAAATCAAATGAGAGGTCATTTTGTCTTTGCGAAGATAGCGATTAACCGCGTCATGACTCAAGTCCTTGGAATGCTCGGCATAATGGGTTATCGTAAAGTTGACGTGGCTTGAAAGCAGGAATTGGCAATAATCTAGGCGAGTTGGCATCAACGAATTTCACGCAGAAATGAATATACAGCATTATCTAATGCAATGCCATAAATATCAAGATAAATTCGCCAATTTAACGCCTTCAATGAAAATAAATAACCAGTCTAGTTCCGTATTCAGCTATTGGCTTGTGTAAGTCCTAATAGGAAAAGATGTGCAGTTCATCACCGGCGGCCCCGACATTCCGGATGCTCTTTTGCAGGCGCATGAGGAGGGACGCGTGGTGTTCTTTTGCGGCGCGGGTATTTCGTATCCCGCAGGCCTGCCGGATTTCAAGGGGCTGGTAGAACAAATCTACCGACTAAATGGCACGGAGCCCTCGGACATTGAGCATGAGCCCTTGGGCCGTAAGCAGTTCGACGCCACGCTCGGCCTGCTCGAGCGGCGTTTGCCGGGGCAGCGTCTGGCTGTTCGCCGTGCGCTAGCGCAGGCACTCAAACCTAAATTACGCCGCAAGGGTGCCACCGATACGCAGGCAGCGCTATTGCGGCTGGCGCGCAGCCGCGAGGGCGCGCTGCGGCTGGTCACCACTAACTTCGACCGCGTGTTTCATTCAGCGGCCAAGCGCACAGGCCAAGCGTTTCAGGCGTACGCCGCGCCGATGTTGCCGATCCCGAAAAATAGTCGCTGGGACGGGCTGGTATACCTGCATGGCCTGATACCCGACAAAACGGATGACACGGCCCTGAACCGGCTGGTGGTCACGAGCGGCGATTTTGGTCTTGCCTACCTCACCGAACGCTGGGCAGCCCGCTTCGTGAGCGAGCTGTTCCGCAACTACGTCGTCTGCTTCGTGGGTTACAGCATTGACGATCCGGTGCTGCGCTACATGATGGATGCGCTGGCCGCAGACCGGATGCTGGGCGAAGTTACTCCGCAGGCTTGGGCTCTGGGCGACTGCGCGCCAGGGCAGCAACACCGCAAGACCATCGAGTGGGAAGCCAAGGGCGTCACGCCCATCCTCTACGAGGTACCCGCCGGCAGCCACGACCATGCGGCGCTGCACAAGACTTTGCACGCTTGGGCAGAGACCTACCGCGACGGCACACTGGGAAAGGAGCGCATCGTCTTCAGTAATGCCCTGGCAAGGCCATCGGCGAGTACACAGCAAGACGACTTTGTCGGCCGGATGTTGTGGGCCTTGTCGGATAAGTCGGGACTGCCGGCCAAACACTTTGCTGACTTCAACCCCGTCCCGTCACTGGAC
>NZ_JBTRXV010000107.1:0-11554 GCF_054608695.1 Thiomonas sp. | reverse complement strand
CGGGCACTGTTCGGCCTTGGCGACAACGAGCAGGCCGTTTGCTTCGTGGTTGTCGGCACGGTCAAATCAGCCAAGGCCGCACGGATTCGACCGGCTCCAGAGGCGTTCGTGACCACGCTTTGACAAGGACACCTTCCGGAGAAACGGAAACTCGCCTGAAAATCCCCCTCCAAACGTGGGCAGTCACATCAATGAATGGGTACAGTCGGCCACAGCACCGGCAGGCTTGATGGTCAAAAAAAGCGCTCCATCGGCAAACTGCGCCGCCGCTTTATTGATGTGCGTCAGATGACCGGCATGCCAGATCCAGACAATGAATAGCCTGGTACGCCGCTTCGCTGACGACGCCAAGCAGGGAGAAAGGGTATGGCAAGCAGAACCAAAGCCCGACTTGCGCGAACCCAAGTCGCCTGGCTTGACCGCTGGTGGCGGGCAACCAACTACATCGCCTGCGCGCAGATTTTTCTGCTGGACAACGTGCTGCTGCATGAGCCCTTGTCGTCCTCACACATCAAGCCGCGGTTGCTCGGCCACTGGGGTACGAGTCCGGGACTGAATCTGCTCTACGCTCATCTGCTGCGCGCGGTTCGTTCGCATGGCATGCAGCCGCTGTTTGTGGCTGGGCCAGGGCACGGTGCACCGGCCGTACTTGCGAATGCGTGGTTGGAGGGCAGTTACGGCGCAGTGCGGCAGGAGTTGACCCGCGATGGATTGGGCCTGCACAGGCTGTGCCGCGAATTTTCCGTCCCTGGCGGGGTAGCCAGCCATGTGGGGCCGCATATCCCTGGTTCGCTGCACGAAGGCGGCGAGTTGGGCTACGGGCTGCTGCATGCAGTCGGTGCGGTGTTCGACAACCCCGACCTGCTGGCGCTGGCCGTGGTGGGTGACGGCGAGGCCGAAACCGGCCCGGCTGCCGCCGCATGGAAGTCACTGCACTTCATCAACCCGGTGCGCGATGGCGCGGTGCTGCCGGTGCTGCACTTGAACGGTTACCGAATCGCCGCACCCACGGTGTTCGGACGCATGAGCGACACGCAAATCGACCGGCATTTCAGCGGCCTGGGCTGGCGCGTGCTGATCGTGGAGGCCGACGACCCCGCAGCCGTTCACCCCGAGCTCGCCGGGGCGATGGACGCGGCCCTCGCGCATATCCACGCCATTCAGCACGACTGGCGCGAGGGTCTCGCTTCGAGTGGTCGATCAGGCCGCACCACACCTGACTGGCCGCTGCTCGTGCTCCGCACCCCCAAGGGCTGGACCGGCCCGCGCGAAGTGGACGGCTTGCCAATGGAAGGCAGTTTTCGCGCTCACCAGGTGCCACTGCCGCGTGCGCGCAGTGACGGCACCCAACTCGCCCAGCTCGAAGCCTGGCTGCGCAGCTACCGGCCCGACGAACTGTTCGACGCGCAGGGCCGCCCACAGCCGGATTTGCTTGCCGGCTTGCCATCCGAACGGCTTTTGCCTGGCAACTGCCCACATGCCGATGGCGGGCGGGTGCGGATCGACCTGCAACTGCCCGTGCTCGACGCCCTGGCGCTGCCGGTCGCCGCGCCAGGGGCTGAGGACGCCGAGAGCACGCGCGCACTCGGCGCCTGGCTGCGCGATGCACTGCGGGCCAACGCGGGCAGCGCCAATTTGCGTGTGTTCAGTCCGGACGAACTGGTATCGAATCGGCTGGATGCGGTGTTTGAGGTCACGCAGCGTTGCACGCTGCAATCCATCCGGCCAGACGACGACCACCTGAGCGCCGAAGGCCGCGTGCTCGAAGTGCTATCCGAGCATTGCTGCGAGGGCTGGCTCGAAGGCTATGTGCTGTCCGGAAGACATGGTCTGTTCGCCTGCTACGAGGCGTTCGCCCCAATCGTCGACAGCATGGTCAACCAGCATGTGAAGTGGCTCAAGGCGGCTGCCGAAGTGCCGTGGCGCAGGCCACTTCCGGCACTGAACATCCTGCTGACCTCGCACACATGGCGGCAGGACCACAATGGCTACAGCCACCAGGGGCCGGGGTTCATCGACAACGTGCTCAATCGCAAGCACCGCCATGTGCGGGTGTATCTGGCACCTGATGCCAACTGTCTGCTCGCGGTCGCGCAGCATGCTTTTGCCAGCAGTGACCGCGTGAACGTGATCGTCGCCGGCAAGCAGCCCATGCCGCAATGGCTGGGGTTGGCCGATGCAATCTCGCACTGCGCCACGGGGGCAGGACGCTGGCGCTGGGCCGAAGGTGGCGCGGCCGACGAGCCCGCCGTCGTGCTGGCAGCAGCCGGTGACGTGCCCACGCTCGAGTTGCTCGCTGCCGCAGACTTGCTACGCCGCCACGTACCCGACTTGGCATTTCGCGTGGTCAATGTGGTGAATCTGCTTGCGTTGGCGTCGCCGCTGGATCACCTGGACGGCCTGCCAGAAGCCGAGTTCGACGCGCTATTCACCGTCGACCGCCCAGTGCTGTTCGCCTTCCACGGCTACCCGCATGTGATCGACGGGTTGGTGCACCGGCGAACTCATCCTCAGCGTTTCCAGGCAGAGGGTTACCGCGAGGAAGGCACGACCACCACACCCTTCGACATGGTCGTGCGCAACCGTATCAGCCGCTTCGACCTGGCCGCGCAGGCGCTGGATCTGGCTGGCCGCGATGATGCCACGGCCGATGCGCTGCGCAGGCATTGCAGCGCGCAACTGACTGCGCACGCCCTGCACATTCGCACCTGGTTCGAAGATCTGCCAGAAGTTCGCGACTGGCGTTTTCCTCAACCGGCCATCCCTGCAAGCGGGGAAGGAGCGCATCAATCATGACCGAACCGGCTACTTCCTCGCCAACCCAGCCCTCGGCAGATCCTGGCGCTGCGTTTTCTCTGCGCCCCAAACGCATGGGTATCGACACCCATCACGAACCAGTGGTCGTGCTGCGCGCCGACTCACCGGTGGTACGCGCCGAAGGTTTTGAGGCGCATGCGCGCATCGAGGTACTGGGGGCGCAGCGCTCCATCATCGCCACGCTCAACATCCTCACGGAAGGCAACCTGATTGGACCGGACGAAGTGGGGCTGTCGGAAGCCGCTTGGCGGCGTCTCTTGCCGACCGGCGACGAGGTGCTGCGCTTTCGCTTCGCCCAGGCCAGCGACAGCATGAGTCATGTGCGTAGCAAGATTTTCGGCCAACGCCTGAGTGAAAACCAGTTTGACGCCATCATCGGCGAGGTGGTCGGCGGGCGCTTGTCGAACGTGGAAATCGCAGCCTTTCTGGTGGCCTGCGCGGACGGACGCATGAACACGGGTGAAGTCACCAGCCTCACCCGCGCGATGGTGCATGCCGGGAGCCGCATGAGCTGGTCACAGCCGGTGGTGGTGGACAAGCACTGCATCGGTGGTTTGCCCGGCAACCGCACCACGCCCATCGTGGTGTCCATCGCCACCAGCCTTGGGCTCATCATGCCCAAGACCAGTTCGCGCGCCATCACCTCGCCGGCGGGCACAGCGGACACGGTAGAGACATTCACCCGCGTCGACCTGAGCCTGGAGGCGATGCGCCGCGTGGTCGAAACCGAGGGCGGCTGCATGGTCTGGGGCGGAGCGATGAACATGAGCCCGGCCGACGATCTGCTCATCCGCGTCGAGCGCACCCTCGACCTCGATAGCGAGGGTCAGCTTGTTGCCTCCGTGCTGTCGAAAAAGGCCGCAGCAGGCTCCACCCATGTGGTGATCGACATTCCCACAGGCCCCACCGCCAAGGTGCGCAGTCAGGCCGAGGCGCAGTCCCTGTTGCTGGCATTGCAGCGCACGGCTCACGCCATCGGCCTGACCCTGCATGGGCTGATTTCCGATGGCAGCCAGCCCGTGGGTTGCGGCGTCGGCCCGGCGCTGGAGGCGCACGACGTGATCGCGGTGCTGCGCAACGATCCCGGAGCACCAGACGATCTGCGCCAACGTGCCCTGCAAGTCGCCGCCGCAGTTGTGGAACTCGGCGGCCTCGCCCAAGGCCAGGCAGCGCATGACATCGCCGCAGCCGCTCTTGCTGATGGCCGTGCATGGCACAAGTTTCAGGCCATATGCCAGGCGCAGGGCGGGTTTCGCGAGCCGGGCGTGGCGCCATTTCAGCATCCCGTGCTTGCTGAACGCATCGGGCGGGTGGCGCGTATCGACAATCGGCTGCTGGCTCGCGCGGCAAAACTCGCTGGCGCACCGCACGCGAAGACCGCCGGGCTTTGGCTCAATGTGCATCTGGGAGACCGCGCTGAGCGTGGCCAGCCGCTGTTCGTGCTGCATGCCGAGTCGCAGGGTGAGCTTGATTACGCGTTGGAATTCGTACGCAGCCACCCAGCCATCATCCATCTGGAGAACTGAACCATGACAGCGCTCACGCTCTACCCCATGCCCGGCAACGAAGCGCGCGCCGCTGCCATCGCCCGTGCCCTGGGCGGGCGAGTCGAGGTGCAGGTGGCTGCCTGCAACGTGCACCGCTTTCCCGATGGTGAAAACCTCGTCCAGGTACAGGCTCCGGCACCCGGCAGCCAAGCGGTGCTGGTGTGCACTCTCAATGCCCCTGACTCGAAGACCGTGCCGCTGCTGATGGCTGCCAGCACCCTGCGCGATCTGGGCGCGACACAGGTGGGGTTGGTGGCGCCCTATCTCGCCTATCTGCGGCAGGACAGGCGCTTCATGCCCGGCGAGGCGGTGTCGGCGCGTGTGTATGCTCGGCTGCTTTCGGCGCACTTTGACTGGCTGCTGACGGTTGACCCACACCTGCACCGCATCCACGATCTGTCGGAGATTTATGCGCTGCGCAGCCGCGTGCTGCACGCGGCTGCGCGCATGGCGGCGTGGATTCAGGCCCATGTGGACCGGCCTCTGATCGTCGGCCCGGACGGCGAAAGTGCGCAATGGGCGGCCGACGTTGCCGCCCGCGTCGGCGCGCCGGTTGTGGTGGTGAGCAAAACCCGGTTGGGTGACGAGGACGTGCGCTCGACCATCCCCGATCTGCACCTGCACCTCGGACGCACACCAGTGCTGATCGACGACATCGTCAGCTCGGGCCGCACCCTGGTGGCAGCGCTGGATCACTTGCGCGAACAGCACGCGCCGCCCGCGATTTGCCTGGCCGTGCATGGGTTGTTCGCCGACAACGCGCTGGCCGCCATTCGCGCGGCGGGTGCGGCGCGCGTCGTGTGCGCCGACACGACAGACGGCATCGATGCCCCGGGAGTCGAGATCATCCCTCTCGATGAAGACCTGGCACAGGGTGTGCTCGAAATGACGTCACGTGGTTGCAGCCAGTCTGCGCCCGCTGCAGCGCGAGCATCCTCGACCATCCCGGGAGAGCGAGCATGATTCGCCTGTCTTGCCACGGTGCCGCCAAGCAGGTGACCGGGTCTTGCCATTTGATCGAAACCGATCAGGCGCGCGTGCTGGTCGATTGCGGGCTGTTCCAGGGTGGGCGCGAACTCGCCGAGGAAAATGCTGCCGAGTTCGGCTTCGACCCGGCCTCAATCGACGTGCTGTTGCTCACCCACGCCCACCTCGACCACTGCGGGCGCATCCCGCTGCTGGTGAAGCGGGGCTTTCGCGGGCGCATCATCGCCACTCCGCCCACGCGCGAACTGACCCACCTGGTGCTGGCCGACTCAGCCGGGCTGCAGGAAGAAGACGCTCGCCGCACCGAGCGCCACGCCAGGCACCGCGGGGAAGAGCATGCGCCAAGCCCGCTCTACACTCTGGCTGACGCATTCCGCAGCATGGATTTTTTCGACGGCGCGGCAAGCTATGGCCAGCGCCTGGGCGTAGCCCCGGGTGTGCATGCCACCTTCATGAATGCCGGGCACATTCTCGGCTCGGCCTCGATCTTCCTCGAACTGGAAGACGGCGGCTCGACCCACACCGTGTATTTTTCCGGGGACATCGGCAATCCTGGCCGCCCCTTGCTGGACGACCCGCAAGCCCCGCCCGCCCCGCCCGACTATGTCGTGATGGAAACCACGTATGGCGACCGCGACCACAGGCCCTGGGGCGCGTCGACCCTCGAACTGATCGACGCCATTACCGACACACAAGTTCGCGGCGGTAATGTGGTCATCCCCACCTTCGCGCTGGAGCGTGCGCAGGAAGTCCTCAACACTTTGTCTGAAGGCATGGAGCGTGGCATGCTGCCGCGCCACCTGGCTGTGTTTCTGGATTCACCGATGGCCATTTCCGCCACCGAAATCTTCTCACGCTACCCCGAGGCCATGCGGGCGAGCTTCATCCAACGCCTGCACGATGCCGATCCTTTCGCACTGCCCGGGCTGCGCATGACGCGAGATGCGTCCGAGTCCATGGCCATCAACCAGATCCGCGGCGGCGCCGTGATCATGGCCGGCTCTGGTATGGCCACTGGCGGGCGCGTGCGCCACCATCTGCGCCACAATCTGTGGAACGCCGCAGCCAGCGTGATCTTCGTCGGCTATGCCGCGCAGGGTACGCTGGCACGGCTGATCATCGATGGTGCAAAGCATGTGCGCCTGTTCGACGAAGACATCCGGGTGCGCGCCCGCATCCACACCATCAACGGTTTTTCCGCGCATGCCGGGCAGGCCGAGTTGCTCGGCTGGCTTGCGCGCTGCGGCAAGCCGCGCAAGGTATTTCTGGTGCACGGCGACGAAGACCGCGGCATGAAGGTTTTCAGCGAACAACTGCAAACCCGGCAACTTTCCTGGCAGATCCCGGGCATGGGTGAGCCCATTTTGTTGCGCTGACACTTGGTGACCAACGGATGGAGCTGCGACCAGCGGGCCTGACGCAGATCAAGGGCGAGGCCTGCCCGTGCGCGCAAACTTCACACATTCGCCGCTTCACATCGCGTGCTGCAAAACCGAAGCCCAACGCCATGTACACCCATATTTTTGTCGCCATTGACAGCAGCCAGGTCTCCGATGTGGCTCTGCGACACGCCATTGGTCTCGCCAAGGATCAAGGTGCGCAGCTCCATATTGCCCATGTGATCGATATTCTGGACATGACCTGGGCCATGCCCGATATTCTGGACACTTACCGAGAGCAGGGCCAGATCTTGCTCAATCGTGCCCTGGATCTGGCCCGGCAAGCCAGTGTGCCGGCAACAACCAGCTTGCTGGAAACCGGCGTGGTGGGCAACAGACCCGCCGAAGTTCTGACGCAGCGGGCGCAGGAAGTATCGGCCGATCTCGTCGTGTTGGGTAGCCATGGCTATCGTGGCTTGAGCCACTTTTTCCTGGGCAGTGTGGCCGAAGGGGTGGCTCGCTTGTCCCGGGCGCCGGTGCTGATCGTTCATGGGTCGGGTTCGTCGAGCAACTGAAGCGAAATCAACATCGCGGAATCGCCATCATGCTGTCCAGTCGCCGCTTGGCATTGACCGGACTTGTCGTGGTTCTGGCCGTGCTCAGCCTCCTGCTCTGGCTGTGGGCACCCGCCCGCGAATTCGTGTTTGGTCCGGCGCAGGCGCCGAATCGCATCGTCGTGTCGGGCAATATCGAGGCGCATCAAAGCGTACTGAGCTTCACCAATGTGCAGGTGACGATCACCGAACTGCCTTTCGACGAAGGGAAATTCGTCCAGGCAGGCACAGTGCTGGCGCGGGTCGATGACAGCGTCTACCGGCAGCAGCTGGCCATCGACGAGGCAGCGCTCGACGCGTCTTCCCGACAGGTGTCCGTCAACCGCAGCAACTTGGCTGCCGCACAAAGCACTGTGACGAGCGACAGGCTGGACCTGGCCGAAAAGCGGCGCGACCTGGCGCGCGACGCGGCGCAACTCGTATCCGGTTCCGTTTCGCGCCAGACCTACGATTTGGCCGCAACTGCAGCGGGCCAGTCGGCTGCTGTGCTGGCGCGCGACGAAGCCCTGATCAATGTCGCGGCGAACAACATCAGTTTGGCCGAGGCCAACCTCAAAACCGCGCAGGCCAAGGTGGCGCTGGACCGTATCACTTTGGCGTACACCACGCTCAAGGCGCCGTTCAGCGGCGTGCTCGCGGTGCGGCAGGCCGAACTGGGCGAGATGGCCGGACCCGGCGTGGCCATCTTCACGCTCGACGATCTGAACCATGTCTGGTTGCGCGCCTACGTCAACGAGCAGGATCTCGGCGGCGTGCGCCTGGGCGAAGCGGCTGCCGTGACCACCGACACCTATCCCGGTCATGTCTATCACGGACGTATTGGCTTCATCGCCTCGCAGGCTGAGTTCACACCCAAGACGGTGGAAACCCACGCCGAGCGGGTAACACTGGTCTACCGCATTCGTATTGACATCGACAACCCAACCCACGAACTGCTGCCGGGCATGCCGGCCGAAGCCTCGATCACCTTGCTGCCTGCCGGAAAATGAGCGCGAACGCGGTCGAGTTCGCCGTGCAGGTGCGCGCGTTGAGCAAAAGCTTCGGTCCGGTGCATGCAGTTCGCGGCATTGAATTCAGCGTGGAGCCGGGCGAGATCTTCGGCCTGGTCGGCCCCGACGGCGCAGGCAAAACCACCACCATGCGCATGCTCGCCGGTGTGCTGCGCCCGGATGCAGGCGTCGTCATGGTCGATGGGATCGATGTGGCCGCCGAGCCCGAGGCCGCCAAACTACACCTGAGCTATATGCCGCAGCGCTTCGGGCTGTACGACGACCTGACCATTGCCGAAAACATTTTTTTCTATGCCGAGCTGTTCGGCGTGCCGCGCAAGCAGCGCTTGGCGCGCAGCCAGGAACTGTTGCACGCTGCCGGCCTGGCGGGGTTTGAGCCCAGGCTGGCCGGGCAGCTCTCGGGTGGAATGAAGCAGAAACTCGGCCTGATCTGCGCGCTGATCCACACGCCGCGCGTGCTGCTGCTCGACGAGCCCACCACGGGCGTCGATCCGGTTTCGCGGCGCGACTTCTGGGCCATCCTCTACAACATGCGCGAAAGCGGCGTGGCCATCCTCATGGCGACCGCCTACATGGACGAGGCTGAACGTTGTTCGCGTCTGGCGCTGTTCCACGAGGGTGAAATCCGCCATTGCGACACGCCGGCGCGGCTCAAGGCCTCCATGCCCGGCGCGCTGTTGGCCATCACCGCGGCACAACCGCGCGCTCTGCGGGACGCCTTGACAGGCCAGCCTGGCGTATTGGGCGTGCTGCTGATGGGTGACCGAGTCCATGTACGGGTGGACGATACCGCCCGCCGCATCCCCGAACTGCGCATGCTGCTGGCGGCGCAAGGCGTGTCGGATGCGCAGATCGAACCCACCGAGCCGGGAATCGAGGATGTCTTCGTGGCATTGCTGGGGGCGCCGGAAGCATGAATGCCACCATTCAAGCGGCAGTCGCCGCACACGGTCTGACCAAGCGCTTCGGCACGTTCACCGCGGTAGACCATCTTGACTTGTCCATCGCCCGCGGCGAGGTGATGGGTTTCATTGGACCGAACGGTGCTGGCAAGTCCACCGCCATCCGCATGTTTTGCGGCCTGCTCACACCCAGTGCAGGCAGCGCCACGGTGGCCGGGTTTGATGTGGGCAGTCAGTCGCAAGCGGTGCGCGAGCACATCGGTTACATGTCACAGAAATTCTCGCTTTACGACGATCTGACGGTACGCGAGAACCTGCGCTTTTTCGGTGGCATCTACCACGTGCCGCGACACGAGCTGCCCGAACGCATGGCATTCGCTCTGTCCATGGCCGGACTGAAGGGTCAAGACGACGCACTGGTGGCGACGCTCGCGGGTGGCTGGAAGCAGCGCCTGGCACTGGGCTGCGCCATCCTGCATCGTCCGCCGGTCCTGTTCCTCGATGAGCCGACCTCGGGCGTGGAACCCGCGGCGCGACGCATGTTCTGGGATCTGATTCACCAGCTCGCTGGCGATGGTGTCACCATCCTGGTGTCCACCCACTACATGGACGAGGCTGAATACTGCAACCGCATCGCCCTGATTGATCGCGGCAAGCTGGTGGCCATGGGCAGTCCTGGCGAGTTGCGCGCACATGGCCTGGGTGGAGACCTGCTCGAGGTCACCTGCAGCCCGCTGGGCGTAGCCCTCAAGGTGCTGACGGGTGCCCCGGGCGTGGTCGAAGCGGCCATCTTCGGCGACAAGTTGCATGTGGTGCTGGCGTCAGAAGGCCTCGCCCTCGACACGCTGCCGGCGTTTCTGACCCGGCATGGCATCCAGGCGGGACAGACGCGCAAGGTGCTGCCCAGCCTGGAAGACGTGTTCGTGCGTCTTGTGTCTCGCGGGCAGGACACGAGGAATGCGGCATGAGCCCGTCGCACAGCCGTCCAAAGCGAGGTGAACTCCCGTTTGGCGGAGAGGCGCGCAGCGCGGGGGTACGCCCATGAAGCTGCGCCGCCTGCTGGCCATGGCCTACAAGGAAACGCTGCAGATCTGGCGCGATCCGCGCAGTCTGGCCATCGCGCTGATCATGCCGTTGATGCAGATGGGGCTGCTCGGCTATGGCGTCAGCCTGGACATCAAGCATGTGCCGATGTGCATTGACGACCAGGAAAACAGCCAGATCAGCCGATCCATCGTCAGCGCATTCCACGCCGACGGCTGGTTTTCAATCAGCAAGGTGCTGCACAGCCAGGCCGGCATCCGCAATGCGATGAACCGTGGCGCATGCATCGCGGCGGTGGTCATCCCGGTCAACTTCTCGCGCACGCTGGCCACGACTGGGGCCGCCAACGTGCAAGCGGTATTCGATGCTACCGATGTCAACACCACCAATATTGCACTGGGTTATATCCAGGGCGCGGTGGCGCAGGTCAATGCGCAGATCCAGACGCAGTGGGCAGCCGCGCACGGCGTGCAGCCTTCGCTGCTCGGCCAGGTTGAGCTGCAGTCGAGTACCTGGTTCAACGAAACGCTCGACAGTCGCAATTTCATCATTCCGGGCGTGGTGGCTGTCATTCTCGCCTTGGTGGGCGCGCAACTGACCTCGCTGACCATGGCGCGTGAGTGGGAACGCGGCACCATGGAGCAGTTGATCTCCACCCCGGTGATGGCGCTGGAGGTCATGCTGGGCAAGCTCATTCCCTACTTCGTCGTCGGCATGGTGGATGCGGCCGTCTGCCTGGGCTTGGCCGTGTTCTGGTTCGGCGTGCCCTTTCGCGGCAACTTGCTCACCCTGTTTGCCGCGACCGCGCTATTCAGCCTGGTGATCCTCGGCATCGGCTACCTGATTTCGGTACGTGTCCGCAGCCAACTCGGCGCCAGTCAGATTGCCCTGCTCGTGACCCTGTTGCCAACCACGCTGCTGTCGGGCTATACCTTCCCGATCGATCAGATGCCGACCCCGATCCAGGCGCTCACGCTCATCGTCTATCCGCGCTACTACGTCACCATCCTGCGCGGCATTTTTCTGAAGGGCAGCGGCATCATCGACCTGTGGCAACCGCTGTTGGGTCTGGTGATTTTTGCCGTGGTCATTGTCTGGCTCGCAGCGCGCGCCTTCCACAAGCGGCTGGACTAGGGCGTGTTAACACTAATTGCCCCGATGGCGCAGATGAGCGACACTGCTGCTCATGGAAATCAGCCCCGAGCAATTCGCCCTTGTCGAGCATTGTCTGCCCAAGCAACGAGGCAACGTCAG
>NZ_JBTRXV010000106.1:0-11809 GCF_054608695.1 Thiomonas sp. | reverse complement strand
ATTGCGACGCGCGACGCCAAAAACGCCGCTTCATTCCTGGCAGCCGTCCACATACGCTGCCTGGTGCTTTGGCTTGCAATCTCGTGACGGCACCATCTAGAACAAGTTCGGCCTTATTCGGCCCTGAATCGCACTCAATCGAAACCGTAGGGCTACGCGATAGATGGAACCCTCGTGGTGAGCGGCATGCGCGACCCGGCAGGGCAATCCGCGCATAGTCACAGCAGCTATCAAGTAACGAGTGGCATGGTCTAGTACCTAGCGTGGAAGTAGTATTGGGATGTTGCCATTTGCCAGAGGTCGTACCAACTGCGGCGATGTCGGTGGCCTACGGCTGTATTCGAGGTTTGCATCGATGCCGGATGACCGGCGTGTCGACGAGCACGTGATCGGGGCATCAGTCGCCACGGAATCGGAGCTGGACAGTGTCTGGTCACAGCGATCATCCCATCCCAAAAATCGTATCGGCACGCACAGGGTAACCTTAAGCAGCAGCGGGTTGGCTGCCTCGGGCAACTCGACTACTGCCGTTTACGACTTTATTGTTCGAACTGTGTCTGATCAGGACCCATTCACGGCCTGTGTTTACGACTTTGCAGTGGCGCCTCAGTTGACCGGTGCGTCGCAAGACCGCATCTATGCTTGGCTGGTGTTTACGACTTTATTAACAAGATGGTGGAGTCAACTCTTTGGCTTCCGAACGATCGCAAAATTGGCCGATGCTTGGCTGGTTGGCATCATTTCGATGGTGTTGATATTGACATTTGGCGGCAAGGATAAAAGCCAGCAAATGGTATTGGCAATGTCTGCAGCCCCAAGCGGTGATGCATCGTCGTAGACATTGGCCGCTCGAACTGTGTCACCGTGAAAACGAGTGACCGAAAATTCGGTGCCGCCACAGAGACCAGGCTCAATTGAGGTGACGTGAACCTGCTTGCCCGCAAGGTCCGCCCGCAGGTTCAGGCTGAATTGATGTACGAAAGCTTTCGTTGCGCCATAGACATTGCCACCTGGATATGGGTATGTCCCAGCTATTGACCCGAGGTTGAAAATCCAGCCGCGATCACGCTCGACCATACCCGGGAGAACGGCGTGCGTGCAGTACATAACGCCCTTGATATTGGTATCCACCATAATCTCCCAGTCAGCGAGCGGCACCGCGTAGGCGGGCTCCGCCCCGAGAGCTAGCCCGGCGTTGTTGACCAGCACATCGATGGGGCCATGAGTCGTTTCAATTTCACTAAAGAGCGCCGCAACAGTGGCTCCATGCCTGACATCCAGTATTTTGGGTACCAGTCGTTCCCCGCAACGAGCGGCCAAGGAGGCCAACCTGTCCGTGCGCCGGCCTGTTGCGAACACTTGATGACCTTCCTGAATCAGGCGCTCGCTGATCGCCTCGCCAAATCCGGATGTCGCACCAGTTACAACGATATTCATGGCAGTCTTCTCTATGTTGTTAGAAACTGGCAAAAAGCACGCAGTGATCCACCACCTAGGCCAGCAACGCGACCAGTCCGGAGCCCAGCAACATGCCGCTGACAATGCGATTGAACCAACGCAGTGGAAGCCGAGTGGAGACGCCTTCACCAAGTCGTACACCGATGACGAACGCCGGAATCAACAATGCGGTCGTCCAGATTTGCGGTAGGCGAATCTGTCGGCTTGCCACCATGATTAGGGTCACGCCCGAAAACAATACTGCGAAATAGCCAAGCAGGTTGGCGCGCAAAGCAGGCCCGTGGGAAATTCCGTTGAAGTAATACACGGCAGGTGGCCCACCAACCCCGCCAAGCGCCGTCAGCGCACCACTCATGGCACCTGCGGCGAAAGTCGGCGCCCATCCGCCGTTATGACGCCAGCGCCATCCGGTCATATGCACGCCGGTCGCCGCAAGTACGCTCAGCGCGACGAGGTGACGCATGAATGCCGCGTTGTCGCTGGTGATCCAATGTGTGGTCAGTGCAGCGCAAGCCATTGCGAACAATGCAAGTGGCACCACCGAACGCCAGCGAACCGTGCCCGCCCACTTACGCGCACCCTGCAACGAAGTGGCGCAATGAACCAGCACGATCAACGCACCAGCGTCAGGAGTCGTGATTAGCAAACCAAACAAAGGTGCCATCAAGAGTGCAGCGCCGAAACCACTCACCCCCTTGGCCGTGCCAGCCACGAAGCTGATGAGCATCAGCCACGCCAGCACCGCAGGTGGGCCGACAAAGCTCATGCGTCGAACGAGGCGAGCGTGCTACGCAGGATGTTGACGGTCTGATCAATG
This sequence comes from Thiomonas sp., assembly GCF_054608695.1. NCBI lineage: Bacteria > Pseudomonadati > Pseudomonadota > Betaproteobacteria > Burkholderiales > Thiomonas > Thiomonas sp. The sequence goes on along the minus strand of NZ_JBTRXV010000106.1, from coordinate 9,534 downwards.
TGCTCGCGCTCGAAAACGAATTGTGGCGCGACGATCGCGCAATCCCCTGTCGTTTTCAGGTGCACGCCGGCATCAAAGAGCATCTTCTGCCACAGATGACCGCGACGGCCAGGCGCGCCGTCAGACTTCACGTCGATGCCTGCGATCATGCCGTAGCCCCGAGTGTCCGAAACCAGCGGTGACGAGCGCAAGGTAGCAATCTGCTCGAGGAAATAGCCTGACAGGTCTCGTGCACGTTCGAACAACGCTTCGTCACGATAGATATCGAGTGCTGCGATCGCGGCAGCGCACGCGACCGGATGCGCTGACCACGTATAGCCGTGGAAAAATTCGATCGCCCCCTCGGGTGCGGTATCGACAATCGTGTCGTGCACATGATTCGCGACCGCGACGGCAGCCATCGGTATGGCGCCGTTGGTCAGCGCCTTGGCCATCGTGATGAGGTCTGGCGTCACCCCAAAGCTTTGTGCGGCGAACGGCTGGCCAGTGCGCCCGAAGCCGCAGATGACTTCGTCGAACACGAGCAGGATGCCGTGTGACGTGCAAATTTCGCGCAGGCGTTCTAGGTAACCTGCGGGCGGCACGAGTACGCCCGTCGAGCCAGCGATCGGCTCAACGAAGCAGGCTGCGATGTTTTCAGCGCCATGCAACTGAACAAGGCGTAGCAGATCGTTAGCAAGTTCGGCGCCATGCTTGGGCTGGCCGATCTGGAATCGATTCTCTTCGAGCCACGTGTCGCGCATATGCACCACACCGTGCACGAGATTGCCGTACGCGCGCCGATTGTTGACCATTCCCGACAACGCAATGCCGCCGAAATTCACACCGTGATAAGCACGTTCACGCGAGACAAACATGGTGCGACCCGCCGCGCCTTTTGCACGTTGATATGCAAGGCAGATCTTCATCGCAGTATCGACGGCTTCCGAACCCGAGCTAACAAAAAAGAGCTTTTCCATCCCATCGGGAAGAAGGCCCACCAAGCGACTCGACAGCTCGAACGACTTGGGATGCGCTCGCAGGAAACTCGGCGTGAAATCGAGCTCGAGAAGCTGTGCATGGACAGCGTTAGCGATCTCGGAACGACAATGACCAGCAGGGGTCGTGAAAAGCCCCGATCCGGCATCGAGTATCTGGCGCCCGTCGAGGTCGTAGAAAAACTGATCCTTTGCACGCGCGAACAGTCTGGGATCTGCCTTGAATTCACGATTAGGCGTGAAGGGCAGCCATTGATGCTGCATGGAAACTGAAAAAGTTGACGGCAGGACCGATTCGAATGGGTTCATGGCAGGGTTCCAAGGTGGTGCCGCCATGATTGCAACTTTTTTAGGTCCAGCATAATGCCAGCGAAGTCATTTGATGGTGCCAGCCAAAGGGTTCTCCATGAGCTCCAGCGAGCATGAACTGATGTGGCTGCAGTTGCTGCAGACGCCTGCACGGGGCGCCGTGCCGCTGCAACTCCAGTTGCGCACAGCACTGGTCAACGCAATTCTTGATGGTCGGCTACAGGCTGGCTTGTGCCTGCCGTCAGGACGCGAACTGGCAGCACTGGTGGATGTTTCTCGAAACACCGTTGTCCTTGTGTACGACCGTCTTGTGGCAGACGGCTATCTTGAAGCGCGCCCCAGGGACGGCTATTACGTGTGTGGTTCGATTGCCCGCGCCAATGTCACACGAGTCAACGCATCTGCCGCGCCCGGAACGCCAGACTGGAGCGCCAAAATACACCCTCCGAGCACACAGTTTCGCTGGCTTGACCGCCCTCAAGACTGGCAGAAATATCGCTATCCATTCATCTTCGGCCAGTTTGATCCGAAGCTGTTTCCCTTGTCGGATTGGCGCGAGTGCAGTCGACAGGCGCTTGGAGTCGCAGCGGTCGAAAGCTGGGCCCAAGACGGGACTGGAGGTGATTCAGCACAGCTCATTGAGCAGTTGATTCGGCGTGTGCTTCCGCGCCGTGGCATTGCCGCAAGACCTGACCAAATCCTTCTTACGCTTGGAACGCAGCACGGCCTCTACCTGCTAGGAGAGTTGTTTGCAGATGCGGGCACAGTCGTGGGAGTCGAGAATCCGGGCTATATGGATGCGCGCAATATCTTCTCACGCCAAGCGGCACGTGTATTGCCACTCCCAGTCGATGAAAGCGGCCTGAAGGTGTCCTCCCAGCTTGCAGAGTGCAAGTACATTTATTGCACACCAAGCCATCAATGTCCAACTGGCGTGACCATGAGCACAGACCGACGGATCGCCCTGCTCAACCACGCATCACAACACGATCAAGTCATTTTCGAAGACGACTACGACCCCGAGACTCAATACCTTGGGCAACCGTTGCCCGCGCTAAAAGCCATCGATAAATGCGATCGTGTCATTTACCTCAGCAGCTTGTCGAAACTGTTGTCGCCAGGGCTACGCATCGGCTATATCGTCGCGCCCACTCCTGTCATCGAGCAGCTTCGCCTGTTGCGACGGCTGATGATCCGCCAGGCGCCAGGCAATAACCAGGTTGCCGCGGCGTTCTTCATTCAGCAGGGTCACTATGACCGCCTATTGCACCAAACACGGCACGTTTTGAGTTCTCGTGCAGCGGTCCTTGCTGATGCACTCACGCGCCGTATGCCCAATGCCGGGTTCACGATCCCCAGTGGAGGCTCATCGGTATGGCTACGGCTCAGCGGCAGCCCAGATCTGGCTGCACTGCGCGCAGCGTGCCTCGCGCGCGGTGTACTTTTTGATCCAGGCGAGCCATTCTTTCAAGAACAGATGACCGTTCCCTACATCCGGCTCGGCTTCTCCTCGATACCTATCGAGCGTATCAAGCCTGGCATTGAAGAGCTCAGCAATGCTTTGGATGCATCTTCGCGCCACTTTCTCCGGGCCTATCGGCATACCTAGCGATCCAAGTCAGTGCCAACGCGCACCGCGTGTGTCGTTCGTAAACCAAATTTGCACCCGAAAGGTGCGTGGTCGTAGCAAAGTCAGCCCATCGCACGCTGGCACGGCGAGGCCTATTTCACGATCCATTGCCTCTCAGGGAGCCCTGGACCAATCAAAACTTTCGGCTGGCACCATCGCTTGGTCAGGAATTTGCATCTTTGAACGTGAACTCCAACCTAACACGTATCAACGGTGTCGAGTAATCATGAATCCGATGAATACCTGCCTGAGGAACGCCCATGTACACATTCTCTCTGCGCAATATCGCACCTTTTTTCAAAAAGGATGCCGGTAAGACACCGAGTGTAAGCCTCAAAATAAATTGGGCAACGATTATCGTTTTAGTAGCAGCACTTGCCGCTTGGCAAGTGGTTGCTTGGTCAGGTGTTTTTCCACCGTTTGCATTGCCATCGCCTCAAAGTGTCTGGAAATCCCTCGTGATGATTTTGCACGAAGGCTACGGCGGACAAACTCTCCCGACCGACATTTTTGTCAGCACGCTGCGCATTGTTATAGGTTTTATTGGCGCTGTCATTTTTGGAGTTCCCATCGGACTGCTGATGTCGCGCAACAAGATTGTTTTCGATGTTGTTGATCCTTTCCTGCAATTCATTCGCCCCGTTCCGCCACTAGCCTATATCCCCTTACTGGTTGTCTGGTTTGGCATTGGTGAGCTACCCAAGATCGTCTTGATTTTGGTCGGTACTGTACCTGTCATCATCATTGGCACTATGTCAGGCGTCAACAGTACACCCCCGCTCCGTATTTCTGTTGCTCGAACTTTGGGCGCTTCGAATGGGCGAATATTCTGGAAAGTCATTCTCCCCTCGGCGTTGCCAGAAATTTTCACAGCCATGCGTGTAGGCATCGGTGTTGCGTGGACCTGTCTCGTCGCTGCCGAGCTTATCGCAGCCAGTAGTGGGTTAGGGTGGCTTGTGCAATTTGCTGGCCAAGCGCTACAGGTCAGTATTGTCATCGTTGGCATTATCATCATCGGTTTGATTGGCTATGCCATGGAATTGGTGATTAGAAAACTTGAAGATATTTTCGTGCCCTGGAAGGGGCAAGTCTAATCTCAACCTGGAGAAATAAAATGAAAGCACTGTATTGGCTCAAAGCTGGCTTGATCCCACTTTTAACGTGGGCGACCTTGACGCAAACGCCTGCTGTGGCCGGCGGCAAGCCAGACGTTGTCATTGGCTATGAAAATAATGGCGCAGACCCCTATATGGTATCAATGGGTGAAAAATTATTTGAAAAAAACATGAACGCAAATATTCAATATAAATTTTTCAGCTCGGGGCCAGCAGCGATGAGTGCATTGGCCTCCAACAGTTTGAATTTCATGTGTGGGATTGGCATTCCGCCGCTAGTCGCTGCAATATCACAGGGCCTACCAATGGCCATCATCTACAATCAAGAGCGCTACACGAATGCCGCTGGGATTGTTGTTAAGCCCAAGAGTGGCATCCAATCCGTATCGGATCTTAAAGGTAGGAAAATTGCCATCGTTGCTGGGTCCCAAGCTTCCTTTGAATTAGCCACCTTCCTCAAAGAGGCACGCGTTCCCTATGACTCGGTGATACAGATCAACATGGCTCCTCCACAGATGCGTGCTTCTTGGTTGTCGGGTGATATTGACGCAGCCATTGTGTGGGATCCAGTCTTTGGCGCTCTTCGTGAATCAGGCGGCCATGTCATTAAGACTGACGCAGACCTGCCCAGGTCGGCATCTTCCTACAATGTTTGTATCGTAAACAGTGAATGGGCTAAAGATCATAAGGATGTAGCAGTAGGCTTCGTTAAAGCACTAGACGAAGGGGTCAAGATGACCAAGGATGAGCCGACCAAAGCAATAAAAATCATGGCAAAATTGGCCGGAGTAACTGTGCCTTTAGCTAAGTCCGAACTATCTGGGTACGAGGTATTTTCGGGTAAAGATCAAATTTCCGGTGACGTCATGGGGTCTGGGGCATCCATTCATTCTTCGGCCACCTACCAAACCCTCGTTAATACCTCGAAGGTATTACACGAAATCGGCCGCATACCATCTACAGTTGAGAGTTTTGACGGCAGCCTAATTCCTCAGTACTCTGAGCCACTGTCGCACTAATGCTCAGGGTCCGCAGTGAAGATCGTTATTGATTCCATTTCCAAGGCCTTTGGATCCGTAACCGCGCTTGAAAACATTAATTTGAATTTCGAAAGTGGTGAATTTGTCACCATTCTCGGCGCGTCCGGATGTGGCAAGACGACCTTGCTGCATCTTTTGGCGGGCCTAACAGCGCCGTCGGAAGGGGCCATTTACATTGACGGAGAGAAAAAGGATAAGCCCGGTGCTGATCGTGTGGTTGTATTTCAGCAGGCGGGCCTCTATCCGTGGCTGACGGTCCGTGAAAATATCGAATTTGGACTGTCGTTGCAGGGTGCTTCAAAAGAGGAAAAAGAGCAAGCTTCCTCTCATATTCTGAGAATTATTGATTTGGAGGGATTCGCTAACCACAAGCCCTATCATCTTTCTGGTGGCATGCAACAACGCGTGGCTATTGCCCGGGCGCTGGTCATGAACCCCAAGGTGCTGCTCATGGATGAACCTTTTGGGGCCCTCGACGCGCAAACTAGGGCTTCGATGCAGGCATTTCTGACATCTCTGTGGGAGAAAATCCACTGCACCATCATTTTCATTACACATGATGTGGATGAGGCAATTTTCATGGGAACCCGCCTCGTTGTATTAACTTCGCGCCCTGGGCGAGTGGCGCTCGATACAGCCGTTGATTTGGCACGCCCCCGCACACGTGATGCCGTATTCAGTGCTCAATTCCTTGGCCTAAAGAGGAAAGCGATGGATATTTTGTCGGCCTAGGTATTCGCGCCGATGCCGAATTGACCAGCGCGCCGAAGAATGCGTGATCAGGAGCATTTGCCCGGTACGTCCGTCACCACGAAGTCGGTGCAGGGCAGCACCTTGTCACAACGAAATCGGCGCATCGCCTAAGTTCGTGTCGGTACGCAAAGGGTCGTGTCGGTACGCAAAGGGTAACCTTGCGGGCGCCCCCAGGCGGCGTTCCAGGTCCAGACGCGCTGGCCGACGCGCGCCGCCGGCACCCCGTCGCCCACGGCGTCGATCACGCCCATGCCGTCGCTGTGGGGGATGACGCGCGGGAACGGCATCGTGCCGCTACGCAGGCCAAGACGCGATTTGACGTCCGAAGGATTGACCCCGGACCACTGGACACGCACGCGCACCTCGCCGGGAGCGGGTACGGGGTCGGGGAGGTCTCCGATCTGCAGCACCTCGCGTGCCGGGCCCAGACGGTTATAGAAGGCAGTTTTCATGCGGGCCAGTGTATCGGCGGAAAGTCTCGGGCGAAAGTTGTGTGACCGTGCCGGGAGAGGCTACCCCGCACCCGGGACGAGGAGAGCATCGGCTGTAATCCGCCAGCGCCCACGTCACGAATCCCACTATTGATTAGGCCCTTAAACAGTATCAAGCGGCATACTTATTAACCAGGCCCCTAAATGCACGACATTTTGATAAAATGTTGGCATGGACAAGATCGATGCGCGCAAGCTCAGTGTGGAGAGTCGGGCCCTGTTGCGGCAGATGGTGCTACGGCTGCGCAAGCAGTCGGGCATGAGCGCCGAACAACTCTCAGTTGTGGCTGGCGTGCATGCGAGCACGATCAAGAAGTGGCTGGCTGTGGCGCGCAGGCAAGGCGAGACCGCGCTCCAGGAAAAGCGTCGCGGCCGCCCAGTGGGCGCGTGCCGCAAGCTCAGCCTGGCGCAGGAGATGTGGATCCGCCAGCACATCGTCGAGAACACGCCCGAGCAGTTGAAATTACCCTTTGCCTTGTGGAGCCGCCCGGCCATTCGCGCCTTGCTGGCCGAGCAGTTTGGCTTGGAGATTTCCGAGCGGCTCATGGGCAAATACCTCAAGCGCTGGGGCTTCACGCCGCAGCGCCCCGTCAAACGGGCGCTGGAGCAAGACCCCGTGCGCGTCGCGGCGTGGTTGCGCCAAGACTATCCGCAGATTGCTGCGCGGGCCAAGGCCGAAGGTGCGCAGATGCTGTGGGCCGATGAGACCGCTGTCAAAGACGATGCGCATTGGGTGCGCGGGTATGCCCCGGCGGGTCACACCCCCGTGCTGACGCTGCCTGCGCGCTGGAACAAACTGTCCATGATCTCGGCCATCTCCGCGTGCGGCGAGGTGGTCTTCGAGATCGTCGAGGGATCCATCCAGACCGAGCGCTTCATCGCCTTTCTCGACAAGCTCCTGGCGCAGGCCACAGCCAAAATCTTTCTGGTCGTCGACAACCTGCGTGTGCATCACGCCAAAGCCGTACGACAGTGGCTCAAGGGCAAGGAAGATCGCATCGAATTGGTGTACCTGCCACCCTATGCGCCTGAGTCCAACCCCGACGAGTACCTCAACCGCGACTTCAAAACAGCCCTGCGCTCAGGCCCTGTGGCCAAAACGGTCGAAGAACTCAAGGCCAAAGCCCAGCGCTTCATGCAGACGCTGCAAAATGCTCCCGAGCATGTTCGCAGCTATTTCCGCCACCCACTGGCTCGCTACGCAGCTTGTATTTAAGGGCTGGGTTAATATTTGCCTCAATACCTCAGGTTAGGGATTTGTAGAGTTCTGCGGCAACTTGCGCATTTTTGATCAGTGCATTTGACCGTATCAAGCTGCACCTGCTGCAACCTCCTGCGCAATCCAGGTAAGGGCCTAGGCCCATCACCCATGCACAGGAGGCATGATGGCGGAAGCCAACCCCTATTTGAATGCGCGCCGCGAGTGGGATGAGCGCTATGGCGATGCAAGCGCCCGCGCCAAGAGCTGGCGTTACGCGGCGATTGGCGCATTGGCAGTCGCCGCCATCGCGGTCACGGGCGTCGTCTTCATCGGTGCCCAGTCCAAGATCAAGCCCTACGTGGTGGCGATCGACAAGATGGGTAACCCGGTCGCCATGGCGCAACCCGTCTCGGGCGGCGCCGTGGACCAACGCATCATCGAGGCACAGGTCGCCAACTGGATCTGGAACGCCCGGACTGTCATCCCCGACGCTGCGGCCCAGAAAACGCTGATCCATCGCGTCTACGCCATGGCGAGCAGCGACACCGCCGCCTACCTCAACGGCTACTACAGCAAGCATCCCCCGTTCGGCGATTTCACGGTGAGCGCCAACATCACCAGCATCCTGCCGGTGAGCAAAGACACGTGGCAGGTCGGCTGGGAGGAGGTGAGGGTGAACGGCGGGCAACCGCAGCCGGTCGAACACTGGAAGGCCGATGTCACCACGGGGATCGACCCCAAGCTCGCCGAGAGTCCGCAGGTCATGCTGGACAACCCGCTCGGGTTGTTCGTCAAGAACGTGACCTGGACGCAGGTTTTCTCCAAAGGCCAGTAAGGAAGCCGCCATGAAACTCTTCCCCTATTCCTTGGTGGCGCTCGCCATGGTGGCCAGCTCCGCCGTGGCCATGCCGAGCACCACGACGATTCACCTAATCGGCACCCCGGACAAGGGGCGCACGAGCGACCAACTGGTCCGTGGGGTCGCTCCGGTTCCGCTCTCGCCGAGGGCCACTGAGGATGCCAGCCAGGAATGGTTGCAAACCGGGATTGCGCCCTCTCTCGTCGGAACGAATGGTCAGGTGATGTACCCCTACGGCCAAAGCCGGCCCACGATCACCTGCGCACCGCTGCACATTTGCGTCATCAACCTGATGGCCGGGGAGCACATCACCAACATGTCCATCGGCGACTCGGTGCGCTGGCTTGTGCAATCGGCCGGCGCCGGCGACCGCCCCGTGGTGGTGGTCAAACCCACGGCTGCCGGCCTGGTCACCAATCTTGTGGTCACGACCGACGCCGGTCGGGTCTACTACATGACCCTGGTCAGCGACGCCCATGACTACGTGCCGCTGGTCGGCTTCTACGACCCGCAGCAACTGGTGATCAATATGCAGCAGCAGGCAGCACAGGCGAGGGCGGCTGAGCAGGCCAAGGTCGAGGCGCAAAAACAAGCAGTCGTGGCGCCGCTCGGTGGCATCGACCCGGCAAGCCTGGACTTCGACTTCACCTGCAAAGCGGATGACGGCCATGCCGATCTTGAGAACGCCGATCTGAAACCCCTGCGCATCTTCGCAGGGGGCGGACACACCTATCTGCAGATGGCGCCCGACATGAAATACACCGACGCGCCCGCCGTGTTCAACGTCACCAACGGCCAGACTGAGCTGATGAACAGTCGCCTGGTGCATGGTTACTACATCATCGATGGCCTGCCGCAGACGTTCGAACTGGTCGTCGGCGTCGGCAAGGATGCCCGCAGCGTGACCTGCCGGCACGGTCAGGCGGGTGGTGGCGGCTGGTTCTTTGGGCGGTGAGGGCGCGCCATGACTGAAGCCATCCAAGACGACAAGCCCCTGGACGAGAGTCTGCTCAAGCAGGACCTCAACGGCACCGCGGCACCCAAGAAGGGAGTCCTGAGCGTCAAGGGCTCGCCGCGCGAAGGCGGAGCGCGCCTGAGCAAGAATTTCAAGACAATCGCCTTCGTCGGCGGCAGTGTCGTCGTCGGCGGGATGGTGATC
>NZ_JBTRXV010000105.1:0-11981 GCF_054608695.1 Thiomonas sp. | reverse complement strand
GTTGGCCAGCGCTTCGAACAAGGTGGGAAAACGTGGCGGCTTCACACCACGGAAACGCGTCGCCAGTGGCGCGAGCGCGGCGTCGCCGGCAACGAAACGGTAAAAGCCATCGAGATCGACGTCCAGCATCGGTCCGCGGATAGACCGTGGACGTCGGCATGGTGTTTCTCCATCATTTCACACAGGCCATCATCATGTCCGTTTTGCAAAACCCCCGCAGTCAAACATGCATTGTGTTTACTTCTTTAATGGCTTAGGCTGCCATGGCTTGCACGCATGTACGCGTGCAGTGCACCAACACCTGCGCTGGTAACAGCGGAAAAGTCATGGCCATGGATGGGTGCCCGCGCCGGCGAGCGCCGTTTTTTCAACAAGGTTCGACATGGAAATCAGCCTTCTTCCCGGATCATCCTTTGCAGCGGGATTCGACGCACCACTGGACATGCTTTCGGCCTGCCACGGACGCATCGAAAAACAATGCTCGACCCTGCGACGCCTGCCGGCTCATCTGGCCGAACATGGAGCCGATGTGGACGCCAGACAAGCCGCCGCGAACGTGATGCGCTATTTCGACACTGCAGGGCGCGATCACCACGCGGATGAAGAACGGGATCTGTTCCCCGCGCTGCTGGAATCGATGGCGGGCTCCGACCCCGTGTGCCTGCGCGACATCACTGTGGCACTGACCCATGACCATCGTGAACTCGATGCCGTTTGGCAGGTGTTGCGACCGCAACTGGAGAGCGTGACGCGGGGCGATGCGAGCGCGCTCGACGCTGTCGCGGTGGACGAATTCATCGTTCGTCATACGCGCCACATCGCGCGTGAAGAAAACGAGCTCCTCCCCATGGCCAAACGGCTCTTGAGCGAGGAGCAACTCCAAGGCATCGGGAAGGCCATGCGAGCGCGGCGCGGGGCGTGAAACATCCTTCACGGGCAAGAGGCAGCGTTCATGCAGGCATTCTTCCTTTTGATCGGGATCAAAAAACCGTTGCGCGAAGTTGAGGGCTGGTGCTGGGCAGATGGAACAGCTCGATTTGATCCTTGCGTTCAGCCACCCAGGCCTTGACGATTCTGCTGGGATGAACCCGCAAGTTGTCCAGCATCGGAAAAACCTTTTTGCCCGCATCTTGGATCAAGGCTTGCAAGAATTCGACGAGCCTGTCGGCGTCGAACGCATCGTCAATGCTCATCCAGCGGGTCTTGCCCTGGTTGGTCACCGGGGCGATCATCAAAAGTTTTTGCCGGGTGCTGCCCACGGTCCTGGCAACGGGTGGTTTGCCAGCCGGAGCGAAGCTCCTGCCGCGCACGTCGGTGTTGACCCGTGCGGTCTCATCGCCCCAATGGATTTCAGCCCCTTCCTGACGGGCACGTTGCTCGATGGCAGGATATTCGCCCTCTAACCAGGCTTGCACGGCCTCGGGGTTTTGTTCATAGGCCCGCTTGATGGGCTTTTGCGGCGTCAAGCCCCAGCGCTTGACGCCCTTGCCGACGCTGTGCACGTGCAGCTTGATGGCGTACTTCTGCTCGATGAGTTGGCCAACGGCTGCCCGGCTCCAGAGGAAGAATGGCGCACTGAATGGTGTCCTCTTGGACCTGGCTCAGGATGCGCCCCACGCCTTTGCTGCCCCCACGCAAGGCCGGCCGAATGGCAGTCCAGCCGCCTGCATGGAAGAGGTCAATCCAGGCACGCACAGCCGGGTCGCTCAAACCCGTCATGGCAACAATCTGCATGATCCCGATGGCCTTTTGATGCAACCTCACGACTTGCTTGCGGCGCTCGCGGAGTTGCTCCGGGGTTTGCTTTCTTGCGTTTTCTTTTTCCAGGATTCTCGAATTCGGAAGATCCAGGAAAGTTCATATTTCATTGGGCCGCATCAATAACGCATCCTGCCCTCTCACTTGGGGAGGCACAACCGCCGTTGCGCTGCCCCCTGAAAACCACCACATGATGGTCAGGAGTCCAATTCACCCTGAGAGGAGAGATTGGACGATGAAGAAGCGATTCACAGAGGGAGCAGGTCATTGGATTCCTGCGTGAGGCTGCCGCAGGCCTTGCAGTGAAGGAGCTGTGCAGGAAACACGGCTTCAGTGAAGCGAGCTGCTACGGCTGGAAGGCGAAGTTCGGCGGGATGAAGGTCTCCGACGCACAGCGTCTCAAGGCGCTGGCAGGGCAGCACCGCCGCCACGGCTATTGCATGCTGCACAGCCGGCTGCGCCATGAGGGCTGGCAGGTCAACGTCAAGCGCACCTACCGGCTCTACCGGCAGGAGGGCCTCATGGTTCGTCAGCGCCGGCGCAAGAAACTGCCCGTGCCAGACAGGCAGCCGCTGGTGCGCCCGCAGTTACCTAACGCGGTGTGGAGCATGGACTTTGTTTGCGACGAATTGGCCAACGGTCGCAAGGTCAAGACATTGACTGTGGTCGATGACTGCACGAAAGAATCCGTGCAGATCGTGGCCGACACTTCGATCCCTGCGCTGTATGTCACGCGCGTGCTCGATCAGGTGGCTGCCGATCGCGGGCTGCCCAAGGTCATCAGGACGGACAACGGCCCTGAGTTCGCAGGCCGCAAGATGCAGAACTGGGCGGCCAGGAATCAGGTCGAGCTGCGATTCATCCAGCCCGGCAAACCGGTGCAGAACGCCGACATTGAGAGTTTCAACAGCCGGTTTCGGGATGAATGCCTGTCGCAGCACTGGTTTGCCAGCCTGAGCCACATGCGCTCCATCATCGCCAACTGGCGGGACGACTACAACCATCACAGGCCGCACAGCACGCTGGGCTATATCCCGCCGGCCAAGTTCGCCGCGCTGACGGCACTGCCACACCAGATCAGAACACCTAACTACGATTCAACCCACGGACTCTGAACCGTCGTGCTGCTAAAGCCGGGGGCAGCGCAGTGGCGCTTTGGCCGTTCCAACGAAAGCCTGGACGCTGCCCAGGGCCAGCTCTTCGACGCCAAGGTGGCACAACTCGCCCCAAGCACCGGCAAGACGCACCGCGCCTATGTGTGGGTGTACCGCAGCGCGCTCACCCCGGCGGTGGTGTTTGACTACTGCACCAGCCGTGCCGGTGAGCATGCTCGCCACTTCCTGCAGGATTGGTCAGGGACGTTGCTGAGCGCTGACTTCAGCGGCTACAAGGCCTTGTATGCCCAGGGCCGCGTGGTCGAGTCCGGCTGCTGGGCGCACGCGCGACGACGTCATGGCCGCGCAGCAAGACGGCCGCATCGCCCCCCCGATGTGACCTGGCATGTAGCGGCCAGGCGCAACCTCATCCAGAAGCTTCCCGACGGTGCGGGCAAAGCCATTGCCCAACAAATTGAGCGCGCCAAAGCCCGGGTGCGTGCGCGGGTGGAACACATCTTCCACGTCATCAAAAACCGCTTCGGATTCAAGAAGGCCCGCTGGCGTGGTCTGGCGAAAAACGCCCAACTGACCGAGGAAAACGGCCGAACGAGCGATCGGACTGACGCAAATCGGCGCAGGTCATCGCTGGATCATCAAATTTGGCTCACACATCGAATAGTTCAGCGTGTCCTATAGGGCTTCTCAGTATTTCCATTCGTCTCGTTGACATAACCATCAAGGGACAGCGTCATACCAGAAATCACAGAAGACATTGGTTTCTCCTCCTTTCGATCGCTCACAGATTTTACTGAACATCTATGAGCAAGATTCCCTTCTCGCCCTAGTGAAAAACTGCCCTATCCTAAAGGATTCCTGGACTTTTTCCGTCACGACGCCAGACCACAGTTTCATGTTGCAACTCCTCGTCGGGTGCCCGCAACGGACGGAATAGGCCTCATCCACAGTGGACGCTAGCCCTTGATCACGCGGTACCGCAGGTGCGTCACGCCCGGTGCGTCGACGACCTTGATGAGGTCCAGCTCGACGTGGTTGGCCCCGAGGCGGTCGAACAGTCGCACCCCGGACCCGAATAGCACCGGCATCAGGTGGATCTGGATCTCGTCGAGCAGTCCGGCCCGCAGGCACTGCTGCGGCACGCTGGCGCCCATCAGGCTCACGTATTTGTCACCGACCGGCCGCCGCGGCCGCTTGCGCGACCGCACTCTCCACGCCGTCGGTGACGAAGGTGTAGCGGCTCTCGCCCTGGGGCACCTGGTCCGGGACGTGGTGGGTCACCACGAACAGCGGCAGCCTCGGCAGCGGACCGTTGCCACCCCAGCCATTCGCGATGTCGTACGTCCGCCGTCCCGTCACCACCGTCCCGATGGTGTCGATCAGCTCCTCGAACACCGCCGCGCTGGCCTTGTCGAGTTTGAAGGGCGGTACGGACACGCCCCGCGCCGCGGCCGCCTGGTCTGCGGAATCGGGGAGTCGCCGTCGAAGTACCAGTCGAACAACCGCATGCCGCCCTCGCCGAGCCCCTGCTCCGGTCCATCATTCGCGCCGGCGATGAACCCGTCCAGCGACATCGTCAGCGCCACGATCACCTTGGCCATGACCATCTCCTCTCGTTTGAATCAAGCATGTCGCCGAGTTCAGCCGCCAGCAGGCGCGAGAAGGTTTCGATATGGTCGTTCACAGCCGCTTCGTCCAGCGCATCGACTTCGGCCACCTCAGCCACGCCGCCAGTTGCGACGATGGCCTCGCGCACGCGTTCGAGTTTGGCGCGGCTGCGCCCGGCGATGAAAACCTGCGCGCCGTCGCGCGCGAACGCTCGCGCCACCGCGCCGCCGATGGCGCCGCCGCCACCGTGAATCACCGCCGTCTTGCCGTGCAGCGGCAGCGCGTTATGGCTGTTCACAGGCACGGCGCAGCCCCGCGATGTCGATCTTTTTCATCTGCAGCATCGCCTGCATGACCCGACTCGACTTGGCGGCATCGGGATCACTCAGCAAATCAATCAGCGCCCGCGGAACGATCTGCCACGACACGCCGTAGCGGTCCTTCAGCCAGCCGCATTGCTGCGCGGCCGGGTCGCCGCCCGCGCCGAGCGCGTTCCAGTAGTGATCGACTTCGGCTTGGTCAGCGCAATCGACGACGAAGGAAATGGCTTCGTTGAACTTGAACAGCGGCCCGGCGTTGAGCGCGGTGAAGGCCTGGCCGTCGAGCTCGAAGGCGACCGTCATCACCTGCCCGGCGGGCTGGCCGTGCACCGCGTTGCCGCCCTCGGGGTAGCGCGCGATCTGCGTGATCCTGGAATTCTTGAAGATCGAGACATAAAACCGGGCGGCTTCTTCGGCGCAGCCGTCGAACCAGAGGAAGGGCGTGATTTTCTGCATGGTGAATCTCCCTGCATCGACGCGGCATACCGCCGCGACCGTGGTGGCGGGCTGAACCGGGCTCGGACTTCGAGGGCCGTCCCCGGCTCGCGGCGCGACGTCCGGGGTTGGCTCAAGGTTGATGGCAAGGCGCCGCCTCGCGCACTTCCACCGTGGCCCATTGCGCGGCGGGACATTCTCGAGCCAGGGCGACGGCCTCTTCCTTGCTCGCGCAATCGACCAGAAAAAAGCCCCCGACCATTTCCCTGGCCTCGGCGAAGGGGCCGTCGCGCAGCACGGGCTGGCCGTTGCGCTGCTGCACGCGCACGCCGTGGCTGTCCGGGCGCAGCGATTCGCTGGCGAGCAGCAGACCGCGTGCGGCCAGACTCTCACCGAAGCGGGTCATGTCGGCGTACAGGGCGCGGCCCTCGGCCTCGCTGCGGGCCTCGCGCTGGCCGCGCGGCTCGACGATCAACAGCAGGTAGCTCATGGGATGCTCCCTGGTTTGCGGCGGCTACTGCATCGAATGCAGGCCGAACATATTGCCTTCGGTATCGAGGGCCAGGGCGATGTGGCCGTACTCGCCGATGGACGTTTTCTCCCGCTCGATGCGTCCGCCCGCCGGCACCACGCGGGCGGCTTCGACCGCGCAGTCGGCGCAGCTGAAATACACCAGCACGCTGTTGCCGCCGGACGGCACGCCGGGCATTTTCACCAGGGCGCCGGCGGCGCCCCAGCGGTCCCTGAACATGGGGAAGGCCCACAGCTCCATGCCGGACGCCTGCATCGAGGCGGGGGTGCCGAGCCGTTCCAGTTTGTGCTGCAGCACGGCTTCATAGAACTTGCGGGCGCGGGGCAGGTCCTGCACGTAAATCTCGAACCAGCCGACGGGGTTGTGTTCCATGGTGTTCTCCTACGCGAGGACGTTGAAGTCTCGGTTTGCGCAACGCCGCTCAGCCCATGGCCTTTGCTGCCGCGGTCTGGATCTGTTCCGGGCTGAGGTCGCGCACATGGGTGGCCACCGCCCAGTGGTGGCCGAAAGGATCCTCGATCTGGCCGTAGCGATCGCCCCAGAACATGTCGGCCAGCGGCATGGTGATTTTCGCGCCGGCGTCCACCGCGCGCGCGAAGGTGGCATCGGCATCCTGCACCTGCAGGTGAATGGTCACCGGCGAGCCCTTCAGCGCCTGCGGGCCGAGCGCGCCGTGCTCGGGCATCTCGTCGAACAGAAACAGCTGCGAGTCGCCGATCAGCACGCAGGCGTGGATCAGCTTGCCGTCCGGCGTCGGCAGGCGGAATCGCTCGATGGCGCCGAAAGCGCGGCGGTAGAAGTCGATCGCCGCCGCGGCGTTGCGGCAGACCAGATGCGGCGTGAGGCTGTGCATGCCGTCGGGGATGGCTTTGACCTTGCTCATGGGACTCTCCTGGGAGTGGCTGGCAATGGGCGCGTTGTGTCGCGCCCTATGGATACGACGCGCGAGGTCGCGCAAATTCGACAGCGCGGGCGAATTTATTTCGACGCCGCCAGTTCGCGGAAGCGCTCGACCTCACCGGAGGGCGCGAAGTCGTCCAGCTCGAACAACTGCCGAACCTCGATCTCCGCCGGCTGGCCTGGCCCCACCGGATTGGGAAAGCGCCGCGCCCATTCCAGCGCCTCCTCGCGTGATGCCACCTGGATCAGCGTGTAGCCGGCGATCAGTTCCTTGGCCTCGGTGAACGGGCCGTCGCTGATGCTGCGGCGCTCGCCGTCGTAGCGCACGCGCCAACCCTGGCGGCTGGGCTGCAGGCCGTTGGCGTCGAGCAAGGCGCCGGCGCGCGCCAGCTCCTCGTGGTAGGCGGCCATCTCGGCGAATACCGTGGGGTCGGGCTGGAAGCCAGTGCTGGCCTCGGCCTCGAATTCAGGGGTGGATTTGACGATGAGCATGAAGCGCATGGCGGTCTCCTGCTGGATGGGGTGACGGGGCAGCGCCAATGGCCGCGCCCTGCCGATACGACGCGCCAGGCGATGGCGGATCGACATCACGCGGCCCAATATGTGGCCAGCCACCAAATTTTGCACCGCGGCCCGTGACGCCCGCAATCACGCATTCATGGCGCCCAAGGCGCCTTGCTTGCAGCTCCAGCCCTGCGCGCCTCATAGGTCTTCAGATGGGCATAAGCGATGGAAAGCAGAGAGGCGCCACTCGACTCAAGCCCGGCTTCAGCTCGACGTTGGAGCATGTCGCCCACGATGTGGTCGGCTTCGATGCGGGAGTCGTTCTCGATGTCACGAAGCATCGAGGCCGTCAAGGTGGAACCTTCCGTGGTCAGGATTTCGCGCGTGCGCCCCAAGAATGCCGCGCGCGGGGCATACCCCGCAGCCTGACTGACGGCGAGACAAGCTTCGAGCAGCCCCTCGATCACGGCCTTGCCCGAAGGCGCGGCAAGGATGGCGCCAATGGGCGCGCGCATCAGGCAGGTGCTGGCGGCCAGGGTCGTCAGGAACACCCACTTCTCCCACATCTCGTGGACGATCTGCTGGCTCGCGCGGACGTCGACCTTGGCACCGGCGAAGGCTTCGGCAATGCTGCGCACACGCTCCGAGCGTTCGCCATCGCGCTCTCCGAACATCCTCTCCGAACACCAGGTGATGCGTGTCGTTCAGGTGCACGATGACACCCTCGGCATCGAGGGTGGCCGCGATCATGCATTGACCGCCGAGGACGCGTTGGCGTCCGAATGCCGTGTCCAGCGCATCCAGGTGACGCATGCCGTTGAGCAAAGGCAGGACGGCTGTTTCCGGACCCACGGCCGGCGCCATGCCACGGATCACGTCATCCAGGTCGTAAGCCTTGCAGCTCAGCACGATGAGGTCGAAGTGGGTGCGCAGATTCTCCGCCTGGACGGTGGCCGGATCGTGCATGGCGATGTGGCCGAGCGGACTCCGGATGTGCAAACCGGAGCTCCCGAGCTGCTGCGCGCGGCGCGCGCGCACGAGAAAGGTCACGTCCTGGCCTGCTTGCAGCAGCCGGCCGCCAAAATAGCCGCCGATCGCTCCGGCGCCGATGACCAGTATTCGCATGATCGAGGTCCTTTGCGAGTCAAGCCGTAACCACGCGCACCGCGTGACTGCGGCTGCGCAGCACCAGCACGGCGGCAACCAATCCGAGGATGCCGGAGAGGGTCGTGGCCAAGGCGTAATTGCCGTAGCTGCGGCGCAGGATCCCTCCCATCAACGCGGCAAAGGCCGCCACGATCTGGTGACCGGCCACGATCCAGCCGAACACGATGGGCGCCTCGCGGCTGCCGAACGCATCGTTCGTGAGGCGACGGCCGGCGGCACGGTGGCCACCCAATCCAGCCCGTAGAACAGGGCGAAGACCGGCAGGCCGAAGTCACCCAGGCCGAAGGCATAGGGCAGGTAGATGAGCGCCAGGCCGCGCAGGCCGTAGTACCAGAACAGCAGCACGCGGTTGTTGAAGCGGTCGGACAGCCAGCCAGAGAGCGTGGTGCCCACGAGATCGAGGGCGCCCATGGTGGCCAGGATGCCGGCGCCCTGCACCGGCGTCAGGCCGTGGTCGCCGCACATGGCAATGAAGTGCGTGCCGATATAGCCGTTGGTGGTCGCGCCGCAAATGAAGAAGCTGAAGAAGAGCAGCCAGAAGTCGCGCACCTTCACGGCTTTGCCGAGGGCGCCGAAGGCCATGGCGATGGGGTTGGTCTTCGGTGCCTCGGCCTGGGCTGGCGCGTCGTCGGCTTCTCCGTAGCGCTGCGGGACAAGCATCACGCTCGGTGCGGCACGCGTGCCGGCCGTGATGAGCATGACGAGAAAGGTCACGCCAACCACGACCCAGGCGTAGTGAAAGCGCAGATGATTCCGGAGGGCGAGGGCGCGCATGGGGTGTGTCTTTCCGAGCTTGTTCAAAGGGTTGGCGGCCAAGTTGAACCGGCCACATCGTTCAGCGGTAATGGCGATCAGACTCCCCTGGCCATGTTGTTTCCAGCCTTGGCATGGAGCCGTTTGCGACAAGCTGGCTCATGAGCATTAGGGCGACGCTGAACAAGTTCCCGTGATGCAGCGCGCCGCGCATCGGGATGGGATGCAAGGCGCAAACCACAACCATAGCCCAAGCTATGGCACGGCTTTGCTACCCTTGCCGACTTTGTCCACCTCCTGTGGGGCATGCTGGCTTTTCTGGCCGTGTTGGCCGGGCTCTACCGCGCCCAGACCCGCCGCCCCATGGTTTTTGCACCAGGGGCCGCGCCCTATGGCCAGCCGCAGATGCCCGGTTATCCGCCGGGGGTCAATCCGGGTGGCTATCCCATGGCGCAACAGCCCGGCATGGGCGGTGGGTCAGGCCTGATGGGGACCTTGGGCGCAGGGCTCGCTGCAGGGGCAGGATTCGCTGTGGGTGAAACCCTGGTGGACAAGCTGTTCGATCACGGCGCAACGAGTGCCGGGCAGGGCGGCATCCTGCCCAGTTCTGGCAGCACCTCGGATGCACCCGTTCCCGACGATCAGAACTTTGGGCTCACCGATGTGTCGAGCTGGTCGGATGACAGCAGCGCCGACGCCGGCGGGGCGGATGGTTCGTGGTCGGATAGCCGAGCGGCCGCCGACCTCTTGCAACGTCAGGATCGCGTGCTCGAGCTTGGAGTTATGCGGGCAGTGACGGAGCATTGCGCAATGTTGGCTGCGGCCAGGCATGGCAGTGACGCCATGATGGCCGCCTTGTCCAGCGGCTTCTCGGTGGAGAAATCAAAGTCCACCGAATGGCGATGCCCGATGCGCAAGGCGATGGCCGTACCGCCATAGAGAACGAGGCCCAGCTTGACCAAGGGCTTCAACTGCGGCCAGAGTTCACGCCGCGCCGGTGGCAGAATGTCCAGACGCGGGCGAAAGCTCATAAAGCAAACGCTGCGGCAGCGCCGGCATCGACTGGTTTGGACTCACCAGCCCCAGGCGGTCGTGCCAGAAATGCCAGGACGGCGGGCTGAACCAACCGGCCTCGGCGTGTCGCAGTGCGTCGCGCAGGGCATCATGGCCTAGAGCCTTCTCCATCGCGTGCACATCGTCCCAGTCGCCCATATCCATGATTTGCGCGACCAACCGTCGCGGATAGAGCATGGCGTCCTCGGGCTCTTTCCACCAGATGTAGGTGCGAGCCAGGCGGAACAACAAATCGGATGATGCGGGCGTCAAAGCGTTTTCCATTCCATGGGCCGATGGGCCAATTTTACGGCGAGGGTCAAGGGCAAAAAACCCGCTTGAACGCGAATGCCTCTCGCGTAGGACCGTTTTTCAGGAGGAGGTCCAATTTGAGTTTGGCTTCATCAACAGTCGGACGATGATTGCGGACGACCCACCACAGCACGGCATGGGCTTGGGCCAAGCCCGTGAACCACGCTTTCCGTCGCCGTACAAATTCGGCATGCTCGCCCCTGTAGACAAAACGACTCAGTGCGTCGGGATCCTGCCATACGGATCAATGAAACAAGATGGGATGCGTCGATTGCAGCAGCACATCGGCATCGCCGGCCTCAGGTTGATACGCCCATATAAAACCCGGTGCGGCTGCGGCGAGTGCGTTGATGCGCTCTCGATTGGCAACAAAATCGGCCATCACAGGGGAGTCCAGTGGCGCCCTGGCCACAGCAATATTGAGTTGGGCTAACTGATAGGGCATCGATTTTGCTCAGCGGTGAGCCATTCCTGATTCAGGCCCTAGCGACGGTCGCGTCAGGGTTGTTCGGTACCCTGCGGTTGGCACTGCCTGAATAGCCCGAATCGGGATTGAGGCAGTAACGGCACTCATTAAGTCCTATCCCGAGCATTTCACATTCTCGAAGCCTAAGAACGGAATCGTTGAAATTCGAGACTTCGGAACTACTGGCGTCGTCGCGTTTGCACGCGGCTGCCCGTTCTCCGTGATGCAGACCGGAAAATTGCAAATAAGCGGGCATAGGGTTCAGGTGAAGCCTGAGTACCGCGATCAAGCCCTAGAAGCGATCGACGACGTTGTTTCAAAACTTTAGGTCGTGTCCAAAAGGCATAACCCTGCAGTCCACCGGACGCTGTGCGATAAAGCCGCGCAGCGCCGGTGACCTCCACGTTATATGTAAGGAAAGAACATGGAGCAGCCGAGCGTAAGCAACCCAATCCGAGACGAAGAGAAAGGCATCACGACACGATCCAGAACTGCACTGACAGGATTCGAAATCGCTCTGACAGGCGCATCGACAGGCATCACGACAGGCGTGCTGACAGGTGCATCTTTATTGAGATAACCGTCAAGAAAGAAGTACAGGGTAGGGGGCCGTGTCCACAAGCCTCGAACCCACCCCGCTTGCGCGGTGTGAGTTCTGCGTTTGTGCCCCCGTCCCCACCTGCTCAGGCTTCGCCCGAAACCCGAAAGGCGATGTTCTCGGGCTGCGCCCTTGAACGTGAAAGGTAGGGGCAAGAGATGGCGGGCTCAACATGACGTCAGATTACGCACTCGGAATTCATGAGAGGCTCATTTCAAAACGTCGAAGCAGCTTCAGAAAACGACCTCTGGATCCAATTGACGAACTGCTGGGTGAGCGTGTGACTTGCTCGATGAGATGGCAATAGAAGGTTTGGCCCCGTGGGTAGAGGTACTCGAACTGGCGACGCAGCGCGCAACTTGCCACTGGCCAGATAGGGGGCAACCAGGCACTCCCGTCCCATCAACAGACCGTCGCCGTCCAATGCCGCCTGCAAAGCCATGCTGTAGAGCGAAAACCGCGG
>NZ_JBTRXV010000104.1:0-12225 GCF_054608695.1 Thiomonas sp. | reverse complement strand
GCGCGGGCATCGGCGCGGGCCGTCAACGCCGGCGCGACTGCGGCTGACGCCTGTGCCGGCACCGTCTGGATCAGGCCGCGTTCGAGCAGGTTGGCGAAGGCCTGGGAGTCGAGCCCGCTTGCGCCCAGCATGCCCAGCAATTCGGCCTCGCTCCTGGCGCCGTCCACCAGCAACAGCAGCGTGCGCAAGGGGCGGGGCAAGTCCGACTGGCGGTTGGCCAGTGTCAGACGTCCGGCAGCAGTTTTTTCGTAAGTCATGGCATACACGCAAAAACGGCCCCGACAGGGGCCAAGAACATCCCGGAGGATGCGGGAGAACGCATGTGAAAACGCCGCGCCGCTCCAAGTTTTCTCGGCGGGCCCAGCGCAGAGTATGCGCCGAGGCCATGCGCACCCCCCTCGGGGAGATGCCGCAAGGCCGCAGCCTGGGGGGCGCTTTCAACAAGGATGGGCTGGATGATGCGACAAGTCCGACACGATGTCACGCTTGGGCTGGCCTGCCTTGCAGGCTGTCATTTCGTTCGGGGTGCGAGGATGCCCAGGCGGTGCATGCGCCGGTACAGCGTGTTGCGGCTGATGCCGAGCGCTTCGGCCGCGTGGCTGATGTTCCAGCGATGGCGTTGCAGCAGCGCGGTGATGTCGGCATGCCCCACGCCGTCGTCGTCTCCGGCAGGCGCGGGGGGACGCATGCCCGCGGCCTGGGTCGGCAGCGCGGCAGTCGGCACGGCAGCAGGCGCGTGTCTGCCGGCCCGAGCCGGACTGCATCGGCGGCAGCGTCGCGGCCGAGGTGTTCCGGCGCAGGCTCCAGGGCAATTGCTCCAGGCGCAAGGTGCCGTCGGACGCCAGGGCCAGCGCCGTGCGCGCACTCCATTGCGCAGCTCGCGGATATTGCCGGGCCAGGCGTAGGCCGGCAGGCAGTGCCGGTGAAGGCGCCGGCCTCTAGCCGAACAGCTCGCTCTCGGCCAGGGTTTCCGGCATGGCGGCGCAACACATGGCGATGAAGGGCTTCTTGCCCCGGTGGCTGCGCAGGTGGATGGCCTTGGCCAGGGTGCCCTTGCCGGTGCCGGTCGCACCCTGCAGCAGGATGTTGATGCCCTTGTTCATCACCTGCTCGGCGCACCAGATGTGTTGTAGGCCATCACCGGGTCGCGTTCGCTCTCCACCGGGTAATCGGCCGTGTCCGCATGCGGGTTCGCCTGGGAAGCCGCACCCGGCCGGGACATGGTCGTGGCTGCGGCCTCGTCCGCGCGCCCGTGCATGGCGTCGTGCGCCATGCCCACCAGTTCGGCGCGGCTGTGAAAGCGCACGATCCAGCTGTCCTTGAAGCTGCTGGCAAAGTAGAGAGCTGAAACTCTGGATTCGGTTCCGGCTCGACGCGGCGGGCGATGAATGACGCTGACGCAACGACATGACTGACAACGGAGGCCACCATGCACCGGGACCATTCCCCTTGCACCGCGCGCCGCGCCAACCCAAGCTGTGCCAACCCATGCCGCGCGGACCCGGGCCAGGCCCTGGCCGGGGTTGCGACGGCAGTTGCTGCGCGTGCTGCAGCCTGGCTTGTCGGCTTTGATCCTGCTTGGCGCCCCCGGCCCTCAAGCCCAGGCGGCAAACTTGCCGAGCAAGCCATCCATCACGGTCATGCCCTTCGACTTGTTCGACGGCTCCGCCGACCAGCGGCCGGCCATCATTGCTGCTCAGCAACGCGCGTTGCTGGCCTTGCCCGGCGAGGTGAACCGGGCTTTGCGCGCAGGCCGCCGCTGGCGCGTGATCGACAACAGCAGGGTGCGCCCGGGCCTGCAGGCCTTGGCGGGCGACTACGCCCCCACCCCACGCGCTGCGTGGCTTTGCATGCTCAAGCTCGGCGAGCAGGCCGGCGTCGACGATGTGGTCGTGGGCCAGTTGCGCAAGGTGAGCGATCTGATCATCGCTCTGCAAGCGGATATCGACGACGTGCGCACGCATCAGGTCGTCGATCATCTGCTGCTCGAGGTCAAGGCCGACAACGCCGCCATGCTGCGCCGCGCCGCCCACAGCATGGCGCGCCGGATCGACCAGTCGAAGGCGTTCGCCACGCCTTGATTCCCCCGGGCGGCTGCTCGCGGTTGCCTCTGCCTGCCGCCACTCTCCACATTCCCGCTGGCCTGCAGACCCTGCGCGGGATGTGGACAATACATCCACCAGTGCGGCGGCGGTGTCTGCCGTCGCCCATCCTCCGTCCCGAATCCCGCGTCCAGCGCTTCAACCGCTTCAACCGCTCGCAACCTCCGCTCGCAACCCTCTTCCATCACGTTCCAGCCCCATGTCCAGCCAACTGTTCTCGCCCTTCCAACTCGGCCCCCTCGGGCTTGCCAACCGCATCGTCGTCAGCCCCATGTGCCAGTACAGCGCCGATGATGGCTGCGCCACCGCCTGGCACCGCGTGCATCTGGGGCAGATGGCGCAAAGCGGGGCCGGCCTGCTGTTCATCGAAGCCACGGCGGTCGAGGCCATCGGGCGCATCACACCCGGTTGCCTGGGCCTGTACTCGGACGCGAACGAACGTGCGCTGGCCGCGGTGCTGGCCGACGTGCGCGGTTTCAGCACCATGCCCATCGCCATCCAGCTCGCCCATGCCGGGCGCAAGGCGTCCAGCGCGCGGCCCTGGGACGGTGGTCAGCAACTGGCGCTGTCCGAAGGCGGCTGGGACGCGGTGGCGCCTTCGGCCATCCCCCATGGGGCGCATGAAGCGCCTCCCGCGGCGCTGGACGAGGCGGGTCTGGCGCGCATCCGCCAGGCCTTTGTCGACGCCGCGCAGCGCGCAGCCCGCCTGGGCCTGCAGGCGGTGGAACTGCATGCCGCGCATGGCTACCTGCTGCACGAATTCCTCTCGCCGCTGGCCAACCAGCGCGACGATGCCTACGGCGGCAGCCTGGACAACCGCATGCGCTTTCCGCTGCAGGTGTTCGACGCCGTGCGCGCCGCGCTGCCGGCAACGGTGGCACTCGGCGTGCGCCTCTCCGCGACCGACTGGGTCGAGGGCGGCTGGGACCTGGAGCAGAGCTTGCGTTTCGCCGCTGCCCTGAAGCAGCGCGGCTGCGACTGGATCGACGTCTCGTCCGGCGGCATCTCGCCGCTGCAGCGCATTCCAGTCGGCCCCGGCTACCAGGTGCCGCTGGCGCGCGCCATCCGCCAGGCCACGGGGCTTGCCACCATGGCGGTGGGCCTCATCACCGAAGCGCAACAGGCCGAGGCGCTGCTGCAGGACGGCAGCGCCGACCTCGTCGCCCTGGCCCGCGCCATGCTGTGGAACCCGCGCTGGCCGTGGCATGCCGCCGCGTCCCTCGGTGCCAGCGTCAAGGCCCCCGCACAGTATTGGCGCAGTGAACCACGCGCCGCACGCGGCGTGTTCACCAACGCCCACATGGGCCAACGCTGAGCACGTTTGCGCGCCGCGCGAAGGGCCTGCCGGCCTGCAAGCCGGCAGCCTCCGAGCGACTGGATGGAGCGGACCGGCGCCATGCCGGTGCATGCACCGGGGCCGCCCAAGCTGCCCAGACCCTGGCCGCACCAAAGCGGTTCCGGCAGGCCATGCCGGCCTGGCATGGGGCTTGCTGGTTCCCTGCATGAAGACAGCGAGCGAGGCGATGATGCGGGCCTATTCCGAGTGCAACGGCTTCGATGATCCGGCCGCCGCCGATGCAGCCCGTCCGGCGTGGGCCCGGCTCACGCGCTGGATGCGCGACACCGGCATGCCCGCGCTGGCCGCCAAGCAGGAGGAGGCGCGGCTGGCGTTCTACCGCGAGGGCATCACCTTCGCCGTGTACGGCGAGGGCGGTGGCACCGAGCGCGCCATTCCCTTCGACATCATTCCGCGCATCATCACCGCCGCCGAATGGGCGCATCTGCAGCGCGGGCTGGCGCAGCGGGTGCAGGCGCTGAACCTGTTTCTGGCCGACATCTATGGCCCGCAGCGCATCATCAGGGACAAGGTGGCGCCGGCCGAGGGCATTCTCGACAACTCGCAGTACCGCGCCGGCATGAAGGGCGTGAAGGTGCCGCGCGGGGTGTACGGCGCCATTTGCGGCATCGATCTGGTGCGCACCGGCGAGCAGGAGTTCCATGTGCTGGAAGACAACCTGCGCGTGCCTTCCGGCGTGAGCTACATGCTGGAAAACCGGCGCATCCTGTCGTGGCTGGCGCCCGATCTGTTCGAGCACCACCGCGTCGCGCCCATCGGCAACTACCCCGATCTGCTCGACCTCACCCTGCGTGAACTGGCGCCCAGCCACACCGACGACCCCACCGTGGTGGTGCTCACGCCCGGGCCATTCAACAGCGCCTATTTCGAGCACGCCTTCCTGGCGCAGAGCATCGGCGCCGAACTGGTGGAGGGGCAGGACCTGTTCGTCGACGCCGGCTTCCTCTACATGAAGACCATCCGCGGGCCGCAGCGGGTGGACGTGATCTACCGCCGCATCGACGACGACTTCCTCGACCCGCGCGCTTTCCGCCCCGACTCCATGCTCGGCGTGCCGGGGCTGTTCGAGGCCATCCGCGCCGGCAACGTGGCCTTGGCCAACGCCGTGGGCACGGGCGTGGCCGACGACAAATCGGTCTACCCCCATGTGCCGGACATGATCCGCTACTACCTGGACGAAGACGCCATCCTGCCCAACGTGCCCACCTACACCCTGAGCGACCC
The DNA here is from genome assembly GCF_054608695.1 of Thiomonas sp. NCBI lineage: Bacteria > Pseudomonadati > Pseudomonadota > Betaproteobacteria > Burkholderiales > Thiomonas > Thiomonas sp. Next base: position 7,542 of record NZ_JBTRXV010000104.1, on the reverse strand, counting down.
GAAGCAGTGCGCCCATGTGCTGGCCAACTTGGCCGAGCTGGTGGTGAAAGAGGCGCAGGGCGCGGGCGGCTACGGCATGCTCATCGGTCCCAAGGCCAGCAAGAAGGAGCGCGAGGCCTTCGCCGAACGCATCCGCGCCAACCCGGACAAATACATCGCCCAGCCCACGCTGGCGCTGTCCACCTGCCCCACGCTGGTGGACGAAGGCGTGGCGCCACGCCATGTGGACCTGCGTCCCTATGTGCTGCAGGGCTCCACCATCCGCATGGTGCCCGGAGGCCTCACCCGCGTGGCCCTGGTGGACGGCTCGCTCGTGGTCAACAGCAGCCAGGGCGGCGGCACCAAGGACACCTGGGTGCTGCAGGACTGAACCCCGGCGAAACGTTTGATTGGCTTGAACCGACTTCAGGAGAGCCCCATGCTGTGCCGCACGGCTTCCGATCTGTTCTGGATGGGGCGCTCCGCCGAGCGTGCCGAATCCATGGCCCGCATGCTCGATCTGGCCCGCCGTCTGGCCGCCTTGCCCTCCTCGCATGGCGGCCATGCGGCGCACTCGGTCTGGGCCTTGCCACTGCTGTCCACCGGCGGCATTCCGGCCGGTGTCGCGCTGCAGGATCTGAGCCCGCTGGACATGCTCAGCCGCTGCCTGATCGACCGCGACAACCCCTCCTCCGTGCTCACCTGCGTGCAGCTCGCGCGCGACGCCGCGCGCAACCAGCGCTCGGTGGTGCCGGCCGAGGTGGTGGCGCCGCTGCAGCTCATGCTCGGCAAGCTGCGCGCGCTCAAACCCCAGCATCTGGTGAGCGGCGGCCTGGGCCAGGTGATCGGCGAAATCATGGCGTTCACCGACGCCTTTCGCGGCGTCACCATCGCCAACATGATGCGCAACGAGGCCTGGCATTTCCTGCGCCTGGGCAACTTTCTCGAACGCGCCGACAGCGCCGTGCGCCTGTGGACGACGCAGGCCGATCCCGAGTTCTCGCTGGTGCGCGACGGCCCCGACAGTCCGCACGCCGGTTTTCATCGCGTCGCCCTGCTGGAGGCCGCCTCGGCCCTCATGCCGCTGCGCCGCCTGCACGGCGAGCCCAACCGCCAGGGCGTGACCGAGATGCTGCTGCGCCGGCCCGACTTCCCGCGTTCCGCCAGCTTCTGCCTGGGCGAAGCCCAGAGCAACCTGGCGGCGCTGCAGGTGGACATGTGCGAACCCGTCATGCGCCAACTCGGCAAAGCCCTGGCCGGCGTGTCGCATCTCGAACCGGAGGAGGGCGCTGCCGGCATGTTCGCGTTCGGCGCCGCGCGCCAGGCTGACATCAGCGCCGTCGAGGCTGCGGTGGACGAACGCTTTTTCGTCGCGCAAATGCCGCTGCGCCGCGCCGCCTGAAGCTGTACCCTGGGGGCAGTCGTCTTGCGCGCCCCAGCGCCACGCCCGCCCCCGGGCGTCACACAATCCTGTTCCCCCGCCATGACCTACTGCTGCGCCGTCAAACTCAACGCCGGCCTCGTCTTCGCCTCCGACAGCCGCACCAACGCCGGGGTCGACAACATCGGCCGCTTCAGCAAGCTGCACCTGCTGGAGCGGCCCGACGAGCGCGTCATCACCATGCTCTCTTCCGGCAACCTCAGCATCACGCAAGGGGCGGTGGAGCATTTGCACCGCGCCGTGCGCCAGGGCGAGGCGCAGAACTGGACCAATGCCCAAAGCATGGCCGACGTCGCCCAGTTGCTGGGCGAGGCCATGCGCGCGGTGCGCGAACGCGACGAGCCCTACCTGGCCAAGAGCGACATCGACGCCCACGCCTCCTTTCTGCTCGGCGGGCAAATTCGCGGTGAGCGCCCGCGCCTGTTCCTGGTGTATTCCGAAGGCAACGCCATCGAGGCCACGGCCGAGACACCGTTCCTGCAGATTGGCGAAGTCAAGTACGGCAAGCCGATTCTCGACCGCGTCATCCGCCCCGAAATCAGCCTGCTGGACGCCACCAAATGCGTGCTGGTGAGTTTCGACTCGACCATGCGCAGCAACGTCGGCGTCGGCCTGCCCATCGACCTGCTGCTCCTGCCCGCCAATCACCTGCGCGGCGACATGAAGTTCCACATCGACGAGCAGGACGCCTACTGGCGCGAACTCTCCGCGCGCTGGGCCGCTGGCGTGCGCCGCGTCTTCGCCGAGCTGCCGCCGCCGCAGTGGTATCCGGATTCGCAGCAGTAGCGGAGCGGGAGTGCGATCAGCGCGTGTGACGCGGCGCTTGACGCAGCCGTGGCCTGGGCGCGAAGGCGCTGGTCGCCGTTCCCACCGCGCCTGCCGCGATGGCAAGCGCGTGGCTGGCCACGGCTTACAGCCACTGCGGCAACCGCGGCTTCATGGATGCGGGCGGCAGCGCGAACTCATGCGGCCACGGCCTCGGCAGGCTCGGGTATCGGCGTGCGAATCAGGTAGTCGAACGCGCTGAGCGCAGCCTTCGCGCCGTCGCCTGCGGCGATCACGATCTGCTTGTACGGCACCGTGGTGACGTCGCCCGCGGCGAACACGCCGGGAACCGAGGTTTGCCCCTTGGCGTCGACCACGATTTCGCCGAACTTGCTCAACTCCAGCGTGCCCTTGAGCCACTCGGTGTTGGGCACCAGGCCGATCTGCACGAACACGCCTTCGAGCTGCAGATGATGGCGCTCGCCGCTGCGACGGTCGGTGTAGCTCAGGCCGTTGACCTTGCTGCCGTCGCCGGTGATCTCCGTGGTCTGCGCGTGGGTGTGGATGGTGACGTTGGGCAGGCTGCGCAGCTTGCTCACCAGCACCGCGTCGGCGCGCAGCTCGGGGGCGAATTCCAGCAGCGTCACATGCCCCACCAGTCCGGCCAGATCGATGGCCGCTTCCACGCCGGAGTTGCCGCCGCCAATCACGCTCACGCGCTTGCCCTTGAACAGCGGCCCGTCGCAATGCGGGCAATAGGCCACGCCCTTGTTGCGGTACTCGGCCTCGCCCGGCACGTTCACGTTGCGCCAGCGCGCGCCGGTGGAGAGGATGACACTGCGCGCCTGCAAACGGCCGCCATTGGCCAGTTGCACGCCAATCATGCCGCCCGACTCGGTGTGCCCCCAGGGTCGGCCAGCCGACCCGCCCCCCGAGGGGGTCAAGGGCACTTGGGGCGGCCCGGCGTGCCCTTGTGCCGCGGGAATGAGTTTGTCAGCGCGCTGCAGATTCATGATCTCCACACCGTACTGCCGCACATGCGCTTCCAGCGCCAGGCCGAATGTCGGGCCGTCGGTTTTGAGCACGGAGATGTAGTTTTCGATCGCCAGCGTGTCGTTGACCTGACCGCCGAAGCGCTCTGCCGCAATGCCCACGCGAATGCCCTTGCGCGCCGCGTACACCGCGGCCGCCGCGCCCGCCGGGCCACCGCCGACGATGAGCACGTCGAACGGCTCCTTGGCGTCGAGCTTGGCCGCATCGCGCTGCGCGGCGCCGGCGTCGAGCCTGGCGGCGATTTCTTCCACGTCCATGCGTCCGCTGCCGAACAGCTCGCCGTTGCGATACACCGTCGGCACCGCCATGATCTGCCGCGCATCCACCTCGCCCTGATGCAGCGCCCCGTCGATCACCACGGTCTGCACGCGCGGGTTGAGCACCGCCATCAGCGACAGCGCCTGCACCACGTCCGGGCAGTTGTGGCAGCTGAGGGACATATAGACCTCGAAGCGATGGTCGCCATCGAGATGGCGAATCTGCTCGATCAGCTCCGGCTCGACCTTGGGCGGGTGGCCGCCGGTCCACAACAGCGCCAGCACCAGCGAGGTGAACTCGTGGCCGAGCGGAATCGCGGCGAAGCGCAGATGCTGTTCAGCGCCAGACGCGCGACGCAGCGCGAACGAAGGCCGCCGCGCATCCGTGCCATCCAGCCGCAACGCAATCTTGTCGGACAGGCTGGCGATTTGCTCCAGAAGCGCGCGCATCTGCGCCGAGTTCTCGCTGTCGTCGAGCGAGGCCACCAACTCGAACGGCTGCGTTACGCGCTCCAGATAAGCCTTGAGTTGGGATTGCAGGGAATCGTCGAGCATGGCGCGCTCCTGGAGGGAAGGGGATTGGGGTGTGCGCCCGCCCACCTGCGGGCCGAACGGACACAGGTGGATGGACGGGCACGAACGCGGCAACAAACTGCAGGCCCGAAGCAGCATCAGGCCTGCACTGCGCCCGCCCGCAGGCGGAGGTCGATCAGATCTTGCCAACCAGATCGAGCGAGGGCTTGAGCGTGGCCGCGCCCTCTTTCCACTTGGCCGGGCAGACTTCACCCGGGTGCGATGCCACATACTGCGCGGCTTGGACCTTGCGCAGCAGTTCCTTGGCGTCGCGGCCAATGCCGTTGTCGTGGATTTCGCACAGCTTGATCACGCCTTGCGGGTTGATCAGGAAGGTGCCGCGCAGCGCCAAGCCTTCTTCTTCGATCATCACATCGAAGTTGCGGGTCAGCGCGCCGGTCGGGTCGCCGATCAGCGGGTACTTCACTTTCTTGATGGCCTCGGAGGTGTCGTGCCAGGCCTTGTGGGCGAAATGCGTGTCGGTGGACGCGCCATAGATTTCGACGCCCATGGCCTTGAAGGTGTCGTAGTTGTCGGCCAGGTCTTCCAGCTCGGTCGGGCAGACAAAGGTGAAGTCGGCGGGGTAGAACACGACCACCGACCACTTGCCTTTCAGGGCGGCTTCCGTCACCTCGAAAAACTTGCCGTTCTGGAACGCGGTGGCTTTGAAAGGCTTGACTTGGGTATTGATCAGGGACATGACAAACTCCATGGGGATTCGTTGTTGGACTGGGGCTCAAGCCTTGAAGGGGCTTGATGCCATCGTTCTCGTCACAGACCGTTTGGCAAAAACCGTTTCGGTGTGCAACGCAGCAAGAATTTAAGAGATGGGGACGGATCCGTCCAATTCAACGTTTCAATTCGCCTCATGGCAGTGGACTATGCCTAGCGTGACAAGCTGTTCGATGCGTGTCGAGGCCATCAAAAATTTCGCATCGTTTCAACGGCTTGAGCAAGGAAAGTCGCCAATGAACGCGCCGCTTGGGGCACTCTCAAGAGCCTGGATTCGCAGCGCGCTTCGGCTTCAAATCAGCCATCCCCGCTTGATCGATGGTCTTGCTGCACTGCAAGATCAAGCATGGGTCAAGGCATCGGCGAAGTCTGGTTTGCGAAGCAGTGCAGCGCGCGGATGGCCCGTCCTCGGCGCTGGGTGATACCGCCTGCCGCCTTGGCAATGGCTTCAAGCGGATTCGCCTCCGCGCACCCGTCCGCGCAGCCGCTTCACCTCGCCACGCCCCACCTTGGTGTCCACCCGTTTGCGCTGCGAGCTGCGCGTGGGGCGGGTGGGTTTGCGCGCCTTGGGCAGGGTGGCCACGCTGTCCACCAGGGCTTGCAGCCGGGCGATGGCATCGGCGCGGTTCTGCTCCAGGCTGCGGCTGGTCTGGGCCTTGATCACCACCACGCCGTCGGCGGTGATGCGCTGATCGTTCAGCGCCAGCAGCCGCAGCTTGATGGCCTCGGGCAGCGAGGAGTCGGGGATCGAAAACCGCAGGTGCACCGCGTTCGACACCTTGTTCACGTTCTGTCCGCCTGCCCCCTGGGCGCGGATGGCGCTGAACTCCATCTCCTCCTCGCGCAGCGCGACGAGGGCCGCGGCATCGGCCATGCTCACACCACCGTGGGCGTGGCGGCGCCGTCGAGCGACAGCACCGCGCCGCTGACATAGCCGGCGCGCGCCGAGGCCAGGAACACCACCACATCGGCCACCTCCTGCGGCGTGCAAATGCGCCCCAGCGGCAAGGCGCGCTCGCGCTGCGCCAGCAACTCGGCCACCGGCTTGCCGGTCAGCCGCGCCTCGGCCTCCAGGCCTTCCTGCATGCGCCCGGTGGCGGTGATGCCGGGGTTGACCGCGTTCACCCGCACGCCCTGCGCGGCAAAGGCATGCGCCAGGCCGGCGCTGGCCAGCATCAGCGCGGCGTTCGCGGCGCCGCCGGCCAGGTGCACCGGGGTGGCGAGCTTGCCGCCCATGCCGACGACGTTGACGATGGCGCCGCCACCGCGCCGCGCCATGCCCGGCAGCACCGCATCGATGGCGTGGATGGTGGTGAAGTACTTCGCGTCCATCGCCGCATGCCAGTGCGCTGCCGTGAGTTCCGCCGGCGGCGTGCGCTTGGCGGCACCCGCCGAATTCACCAGCACGTCGATGGGGCCGAGCCCGGCCTCCACCTCCCGCGCCATGCGTGCAGCCTGCGCGGCGTCGCACAGATCCACCGCCACCGTGAGCACCGGCACGCCTTCGGCCTGCAGCGCGGCGGCGGCCTGCTTCAGACGCGCGGCGTCGCGCGAGGCGATGGCCACGCGTGCGCCCTCGGCGGCAAAGCGCTGCGCGCACGCCAGGCCGATGCCCTTGCTGCCACCGGTGACCAGGACAACCTTGCCTTGCAAGCCCAGATCCATCGTCGTCTCCTTGTTGTGCTCGACAAGCCGATTTTGCCCCGCCTTCGGCATCGCCGCTGCCGCCATGCCCCTGCCCTCGCGCCCAGAGCGCTCGTGCACGCGCCAAAGCCGGCTTGGCCAGCGCATCGACGAGGCCGAGTCAACCCCGGCAGCGCCCGGCCATCACAGCCGCAGAGGCCCAGGCATTGCCCTGCACGCCCCCGGGACGGCGCCGGAGAAATTGATCGTGCCACTGCACCTCACCAGCACGGCCGCCACCTACGCGCCAATTGGTTTGCGCGTCAACGCCGTGGCCCCGGGCATGGCCGACAGCCGCTGACCGCCGGCATGCTCAAGGTGCCGGCGATGCGCGAAGGCGCGGGCAAGCAATACCCGCCCGGCGGCGTGCGAAGCGCCGAGCACGTGGCGCAGGCCATGGCCTGGCTGTTGCCGGCTGCGGCCTCGCGCATCACCGCCCAGGTCATTGCCGTGGACCGGCGGCCCGGCGGTGCGCGTGGGACGCTCAATACATCTTGTAGGGCAGGAACTTGCCGCTCATGCTGATGTGCACGCGGTCGCCCTTGGGGTCGGGCTCGCGGGTCAGGTCCATCTTGAAGTCGATGGCGCTCATGATGCCGTCGCCGAACTCCTCGTGGATCAGTTCCTTGAAGGTCGTGCCGTAGACGCTGATGAGTTCGTGGAAGCGATAGATCAGCGGGTCGGTGGGCACGGCGGTGGGCAGCGAGCCCTTGTACGGCACCACCTGCAGCAGCTTCACGGCATCGGCGGGGAGGTCGAACAGCCGGCCGATGACGGCGGCCTGCTCGGCGCTGAAGGTCATCTGGCCGAGGCAGCCGGCCGTGACCCATTCCTTGCTCTGGCCCACGGCCTGGGCCACGTCGGCCCAGTTCAGGCCCTTGGCGATTTTGGCGGCGATGATGGCCTCGGTCACGTCATTGCGGGTCATGGCTTCTTATATGGATGCCTCCCGGCGATCAAGTGGCAATTAGCGTTGTGCTGTGAAGAAGTCGGCTGCTGCCTTATATCCGGCCTTGGTTGCAAGCGGCCTGGTTGCCCAGGCGTACTTGCTGGCCCCGA
>NZ_JBTRXV010000103.1:0-12241 GCF_054608695.1 Thiomonas sp. | reverse complement strand
GCCTACTTCGATGCCCTCGGACTGCCTCGACTCTCATGACCTCAAGCTCGCGAACCGCCCGGTGCGGACCCGCACGCCGGGTGGTGTGGCAGGGGTGCGGCTCTGACGAGCCGCCCCCTATGCCGATGCGCGCCATGAAGTTTCGGATGCACAACAGGGCTTGGGCCAGCGTGCCATTGGCAATACCTTGCCCACCAGCCCACATCCGCCTAGACTCAAGATTTACACATATGCGCCTATGCGCCGAATAGCCTTATGAACACGATCCGCTGGAATGTGGCCGTTTCCGCCGATACGGACCAAGCACTCCGCCTTTTCCTCGCCAGTCAGGGCAGAGGCCGGAAGGGGGATTTGTCGCACTTCATCGAAGAGGCTGTGCGCGCGCGCATCCTGGACATGAGCGCCGAACAAGCCAAGGCGGCGAATGCGCAGGTGTCTGCGCAGAACTTAGAGGCGATCGTGCGCGAAGCCGTGCAATGGGCGCGTGAACACTGATGCGGGTCGTTCTGGACAGCAATGTCCTGCTGAGCGCTTTGATTGCCCCGCACGGGGCGCCGCATGCGCTCTATTGCGCCTGGCGTGAACGCCGGTTTGAGATCATCACGGCCCGCAAGCAGATCGAAGAAATTCGCCGAGCCAGCCGTTACCCGAAATTCAAAGCCATCCTGCAGCCGCATCTCGTCGGGGCCATGCTCAATAACCTGCAGGGAGCGCAGATCATCGACCCAATGCCTGCAACGCAGTCGGCGGCCGATCCCGACGACGCCTTTCTGCTCGATCTCGCGCTGGCAGGGGATGCCGATTTCCTGGTCACCGGAGATCACCGGGCCGGTCTTTTGCAGCGCAGCCATATTGGGCGGGCGCGCATTCTCACGCCTGCTGATATGAACTCTCCCGCCGCTAAACGCATGGCGTTGTAGCGGGGGTTTCCCACTTCACCGACCCGTGCTGGACGGCATTGCTGTAGTCCAGACTGACCGTGGTCTCCGTGGGCGTGACTTCGGACCGTTCCGGCCCTAGTGATTTCTGGCGCAGGCGCATCGTGCGCTTGCGGTCCTTGTCTTTGTACTGACCAGACAGCACGCGATCAACCCCGCGATGGGCGATGACGCGCCCCGCGTTGTGATCCGCGTTGTCTTGGTGCCCGCAGCGCTGGCAGACGAACGCGGCCTGTGAAGGCCGGTTGTCCGGGTGAATGTGGCCGCACGCGGCACATTCCTGCGAGGTGTGTTGCGCCGGCACGCACAGGCACAACTTGCCCGCGCGCAGCGCCTTGTAGGTGCTGAATTCCCTGGTCTGGCCCCAGGCTGAGCGCAGAATCGCGGCATTGAGCCCCGACTTGGCCGCCGCGCCGTTGCGCACGTGGCGCCCGTGCTCGTCCTGCTTCGGCCTGGCCCGGCGCGTCATGCGCTGCACGCCCAGGTCTTCGAACACGATCAGCAGCGTGCTGGGGTCGGAAACCAGCACATGACTGGTCTGGTGGGCGAAGTCCCGCCGCATGTTCTTGCTGTACTGGTGCAGGGCCTCGACGCGGCGTGCCGCCTTGCGCAGGTTCGCGCCGCCCTTGGCGCTGCGAGAGAGCTTGCGCTGCCAGCGGCGGATCGCGGCGGCCTTTTTCTCCGTGCGTCTTTTCTGAGCGTCGGAGAAGTCGAACGCATGCCCCGTCGACGCCATTGCAGGGATGGCCACGCCACGGTCGACGCCCACAGCGCGTTCGAGCAGTTCCTGCCGCTCGAACTTCGCCAGCCAGTCGGCGGTTTCCTGAAATGTCGGCGCCGTCGCCCCATCGTCGAACGACCCAGAGACGAACCAGCGTCCGGCCTCAACCGTGAGGTGGATAGACGCCGGAACCTTGAACGAGCCGGACACCTTGAACGCCACTTCGCCCACCGGGAATTTCTTGGTGCCGAGGATCAGACGATGCTGGACTGCACCCGTGGCCGCATCGGTCACGGCGTCGAACTGGAACAACTCGGACGTGACCCACACCGACTGCGCACATGGCTTGCGCTGCAGCGTCGGGCGTCCGGCGAGTTTCTTGAAGAACCGTCCATACGCTTGTTTCCACCGCACCGCGCCATTGCGCAGTACCACGCTGGGCACCTCGCGCAGCCAGGCGGTGTCCTCACCGATGAACTGCGCGTACTGCTGATCTTGCGGCGCAAATTGACCAACATGTTGCAGCGACTGGCGCGCGAAGGCGCGAAAGTACCGATCCTCGCGCACCTTGGCGTTGTAGACGAACCGCTGGCACCCGATCCAGCGCAGCAGGGTCTGTTCCTGCGCGGCGCTAGGGTAACAGCGGAAACGAAAGCCAGTCTTCATGCTGTGATTTTATGGCTCTGTTGCTCACCCAGTCCATGCCTTGCGGCTTGAACACCTGCTCGATGCGCGCCGAGGTCAGCATGCCGCGGTCGCCCGCCCACACGATGGAGGCGATGCCGAAGCGATCCCGCAACTTGCTCACCTGCGCGGCCACCGTCGCCGGGTCGGCCGTGTTGCCGGGAAACACCTCCACCGCGATCGAGCAGCCCTGGCTCGTGCAGATCAGGCCGAAGACAATCTGCGGATCGTCGCGCTTGCCGTCGCGCGAATGCCCGCGTGCAGCCAGTTCGCAGCAGCGCCCCGTCAGCCAGGTCGAGGTCAGTTCGCACAGCACCAAGGTCGAGCCCACCAGGTGCTGGCGCGCCAAGCGACGCTCGATGGCGGGCTGCGCCTCGTGCAGCCAGTCCAGCGCGCGGTACAGGTCATCGGCACCGCACTGGCCGACCCCGAGCACGCGACCCAGCGAGGAGATGGCCGTGTCGTCGTGCAGCATGCGATGCGTGGGCAGGAACCCACCGAAGCGACTCATGAGGCATGTTCAAGCCCGCTCGAACACCGCGATGGACTCCACATGCGAGGTGTGCGGGAACATGTTCACCACGCCGGCCGCGTGCAGGACGTAGCCTGCCTGATGCACAAGCAGGCAGGCGTCGCGCGCCAGTGTGGCCGGGTTGCAGGAGATGTAGACGATGCGCGACGGCGGGCTGAAACCTCCGGCTTGGGTATCGGCAACTTGAACACCTGCGAGTTGCGCACCGGCTACTTGCGCACCGGCTACTTGGACGTCGGCCAAGGCCTTGCACAGGGCGAGCGCGCCTTCGCGCGGCGGGTCGATCAGCCATTTGTCGAACGGGCCGAGTTGCAGCAGGGCCTGGGCGTCCATCTCGAACAGATTGCGGGCCTCGAAACGGGTGCGCTCCGCCAAGCCGTTGTACGCCGCGTTGTCACGCGCACGCTGCACCAGCGCCTCGCTGCCTTCCACGCCGAGCACCGAAGCGGCGCGCGTGGCCAGAGGCAGGGTGAAGTTGCCGAGGCCACAAAACCAGTCGGCGACGCGTTCGTGGGATTGGGGCGCCAGCAGCCGCAAAGCGCGCGAAACCAGCGCCTGGTTGATGCGGTGATTGACCTGGGTGAAGTCGGTGGGTTTGAAAGGCATGCGCACACCGAACTCGGGCAAGGCGTATTCGAGCCCGGGGGCTTGCGGATCCAAGGGCGCTGCGGTGTGCGGGCCGCCGGGCTGCAACCACCACTGCACGCCGTGCTGCGCTGCGAACCGGGCCAAGGCTTGCCGATCGGCGGGCTTGAGTTCCTGCAGGTTGCGCAGCACCAGCACGGTTTGCGCATCGCCCTCGGCCAGTTCGATTTGCGGCAGGCGGTCGGGGCACGACAGGCCCGCGATGAGCTGGCGCAAGGGCATGAGCAGGGCGGACACATGCGGCGGCAAGATGGCGCAGGTCTGCATGTCGGCCACGTAGCTGGAGCCGCGCTCGTGAAACCCGACCAGGACACCGCCCTTCTTGTGCACCAGGCGCACGGTGAGGCGCGCGCGGTGGCGATAGCCCCAGTTCGGGCCGGCCAGCGGACGCATGACTGTTTGCGGACGCACCTGCGCCAAATGCCAGAGGTCGTCCTCCAAGGTGCGTTGCTTGAAGGCGATTTGGGCTTGCGGGTCGATGTGCTGCATGCTGCAGCCGCCGCACACGCCGAAATGCGGGCAGCACGGCTCGACGCGGGTGTAGGCCGTGCGCTGCCACTCCACCGCCTCGCCCTGCTCCCACTTGGCCTTGCTGCGGGTGACGCGCACGCGCACCACTTCGCCGGGCAGAGCGCCCGCAGCAAACACCACCTTGCCGTCGGCGCGGTGGGCGACGCCTCGGGCCTCGAGGTCAAGCGCCTCGATGGTCAGCCATTCGTCGGAGATCGTCGTCGGTTTCATTGCAGGCCCGGGCTCTGCACCACCGGGAATGCCAAGGCATGCGGGGGCGACAGCTTCAGGAGTTTGGCGGATCGGGCAGGCGCCAGGCCTGCAGGTATTCAGCCCAGTGCGGCTCGCCCAGCGCCCAGTCGGCCAGGGTGTTGCGCACCAGCGCGACTTCGTCCTGGTGCTCTGCGGGGCTGAAGCCGCCGCGCATGAGCTGGAAGCGGCAATACAGCAAATAGGTGTTGAGCACGTCGGTTTCGCAGTAGCGCCGCACCGCTTCCAGTTCGCCCCGCTGCCAGGCGGCGTAGACCTGGCTGCCGTCCATGCCCAGTTTTCCCGGCAGGCCGCAAAGCTGCGCCAGGGTGTCCATGCCGGCGTTGGCGCGCGGCTGGTAGAGGGCCAGCAGGTCCATCAGGTCGAGGTGCCGGCTGTGGTAGCGCGAGATGTAGTTGTTCCACTTGAACTCGCGGTCGTCTTCGCCCATGTCCCAGTATTTGGGCGCCTGCACGCCATGCACCAGGCCACGGTAATGCAGCACGGGCAGATCGAAGCCGCCGCCATTCCAGGAAACCAGTTGCGGTTCGTGTTTGTCGACGATGCGGAAAAAACCCTGCACCGCCGCGCCTTCCTGGCCGCCACGGTCGACGAAGGAATGCACCTTCAGCCCCTGGGCATTGCGGAAGATGCAGGAAATGACGAGCACGCGCTGGCAGATCACGGGCAGGAAATCGCTGCCGGTTTGGGCCTTGCGCCGCTCCTGCGCCTGGGCGATGGCGGCGGCGTCGGCCAGGCCCGCGTCGGCCAGGCCCGCGGCGCGGATGGCTTGCGCGTCGGGGATGGTTTCGATGTCGAAGACGACGACGGGCGCGGCCATGACGCTCAGAGCACCGAAGATTTGTCGACCCCGCCCTTGGACAGGCGGCGTTTGAGCTTGAGCAGGGCTTCCTGCTGGATCTGGCGCACGCGCTCGCGGGTGAGGTCGAGGCGTTGCGCCAGGGTTTCCAGGGTTTCGGTGTCGCGGCCGTAAAGCCCGAAGCGCGCTTCGATCACCTCGCGCTCGCGCTCGGCCAAAGTCTGCAGCCAGGCGTCGAGCAGATGCGTGACCTCGTGCGCCTGCGCGGTATCGTCGGGGCCGGGCGCCTGCTGGTCGGCGAACTGGTCCTGGTAGCTGTCGCCCGCGCTGGTTTCGTGCATCAGGTCGAGCGAGGCGGGCAGTTCGCCCAGGGTGAGCAGATCGGCCACCTCGTCGGCTGTGCGGCCGGTGAGGCTGGCAATGTCTTCGACCGAGGCCACGCCGTTGGGGCTGGACTCTTCCAGGTGGTGCCGCGCTCGCAGCACCTGGTTGAGCTCGCGAATGACGTGCACCGGCAGGCGGATGGTGCGCCCCTGCTGCATGATGGCGCGCTCGACGTTTTGGCGTATCCACCAACTCGCATAGGTGGAGAAGCGGAAGCCGCGCTCGGGCTCGAATTTCTCGATGGCGTGCATCAAGCCCAGATTGCCTTCCTCGATGAGGTCGGCCAGGGCCAGGCCGCGGCCGGCATAGACTTTGGCAATGCTCACCACCAGCCGCAGGTTGTGTTCGACCATGGCTTGCCGTGCCGCGAAATCGCCCTGGCGGGCGCGCGTGGCGGTGTCGAATTCCTGCTGCGGCGTGAGCAGCGGCTTGATGCGAATCTGGTTGAGGTAGGCCTGCAGCACGCTCTGGCTGGCGGCGTCCACGCCATCGCCCGCCATGCGGCCAAGTTCTTGCGTCGCCAGTTCGTCTCGCCCCGAGCCTTGCGGCTCTTCGGCGTTACCCGCAGCGGCAGCGGGTGTGGACGTCGATGATTTTTTGGGTGCGCGCGGCATGGGGCGGCTTGAGGTGGCTTCAGGTAGCTTGGATAGGGGTGCTCAATGCGGCGGCAGAACCTGCATCGGATCGATGGGTTTGCCGCGCAGGCGCACCTCGAAATGCAGCTCCACACGCGGGGCGTCCGTCGATCCCATGAGGGCGATTTGCTGCCCGCGCTGGATGTCCTGGCCATCTTTCACCAGCAGTTTCTCGTTGTGCGCGTAGACCGAGATGTAGTCGGCGTTGTGCTTGATGATGACCAGGTTGCCGAAGCCGCGCAACTCGTTGCCGGCATAAACCACCTTGCCCTTGGCCGCCGCGAAAATGGGCTCGCCCTGCTTGCCGGCGATGTCGATGCCCTTGCTGGTGCTGCCGTTATAGCCCTGAATGATTTTTCCCGGCGCCGGCCACGACCATTGCAAACCGCCGTTGTCAGCCACGGCCTTGGGCGCCACGGCCCCGGCAACCGCGCTGGCCGAGGCCGTTGGCGCGGGCGCTGCAACCGTGCCTGCAGGAGATGCGGCTGAAGTTGCAGCCACGACGGGCGGCGCGACTGGGGCCACCACAGGCGGCGCAGGAGTCGACGAACCCATGGGTGCCAGCGGATACGACTGAGCCACCTGGCCGTTGGCCGGCATGGCGCCCTGAGGCGCCGGGAGCGCGGCCACTGCAGGCGGCGTACCAGCCACCGGGGGTGCCACGCGCAACACCTGGCCCACCGTGATGACGTTCGGATCGCTGAGGCTGTTCCAGCTCACGATGTTGTGCCAGTCCTGGCCGAACTGCAGGCCGATGCGGCGCACCGTGTCGCCGGGCTGCACCGTGTAGTAACCGGGCTGGCCCGCATAAGCGGCGTAGGGGCCTGCATCGGCGGCTGCGGAGGAGCTGCCTGCGGGCGCTGCGCTGGCCGGCGCTGCGGCCGATCCGACGGGCGTGAAGTTCTTGCTGACCACCGGTGCGGGATTGAGCGACACCGTCGAACAAGCGGCCAAAAAAGCGGCCAGAAGCGAGGTGAGCAAGAGCGGAAGAACGAGTCGCATGGAGGAGCCTGAGCGTCAGAGAACGCCCGATTTTAGAGGGACAAAATGCGCGTCTTCCACACACCACGAATCCACCTTGCACGTGGCCGTTTTGCGGTAGGCCATGAGGCGCTGCGGCTGCCCGACGGGCGCCAAGAGCACCCCACCCGGACGCAACTGCGCCAGCCAGGAGGCGGGAACCTCGGCACAGGCGGCGGCGCTGAGCACGGCGTCGAACGGCGCGCCCGCGACGGCTCCGTCGGTGCCGTCACCCAGCAGCAGGCGCAAATTCGGCAGGCGCAGCGCGCGCAGATTGCGCCGCGCGAGTTCGTGCAAGGCGCGGATGCGCTCGATGCTGTAGACCTCGCCCGCCACACGGCTCAGCACCGCGGCCTGATAGCCGCAACCGGTGCCGATCTCCAGCACGCGCTCAGGCTTGGCCCCCAGGCTTTGCAGCAGAACCGAGGCGCAACGCGCCACCACGGAAGGCTTGGAGATGGTCTGGCCATGCCCGATGGGCAGAGCGTTGTCGAGATAGGCCTGAGCCACCAGCCCGGGCTCGAGAAACACATGGCGCGGCACGGCCAGCATGGCATTCAACACGGCCGGCTCCATGCCGCCCATGGCACGTAGCCGCTCCACCATGCTGTCGCGCACGGCCTGCGAGTCCATGCCCTGGCCGGTGGGAACGCCCGGCTGAACGATTGTTTGGCGATACGCCCCCTGCGAGCGCGGCAGCGCCGGTCTGCCGCCCTCGGCAGAAAGGGGGGTTGAACGGGGGCGTGTGGTGCCGGACGAGCCCGTCGCCGCCGCGTCGCCCCACTTGGCCGGATAGCGGGGACGCGCCGTGCGGGTGGAATCAGCGCTCACCGGCCATGCCCGAAAAGCGCACCTTGCAGTCGTCCAGCAACTGGTAGTGCGTGAGGTCGAGTTGCAGCGGCGTGAGCGACGCATAGCCCTGCGCGATGGCGTCGAAGTCGGTGCCGGGCTGGTCGTCGCGGGCCTCGCCTGCGGAGCCAATCCAGTAAATCGGCTCGCCATGCGGGTTGTGCTGCAGGATCACTGGCTGACTGGGGTGCCGCTTGCCCAAACGCGCGACCCGCACGCCGCGCAAGGCGCTGCGGGCAACATTGGGGACGTTGAGATTGAACAGCACGGGCTCTACAGGCTTGCGCTCCAGCAGATTCCGAGCCACCTCCACGGCAACCTGCACCGCGGTATCCAGGTGCTCCCAACCCTTGTGAACCAGCGACACGGCCAGGGCCGGCATGCCAAAGAGATAGCCCTCCGTGGCCGCGGCGACGGTGCCGGAATAAATGGTGTCATCCCCCAGATTGGCGCCGTTGTTCACGCCGCTCACGACCAGATCGGGTTTGAAGTCCAGCAGGCCGGTGAGCGCAATGTGCACACCATCGGACGGTGTGCCATTCACGTACAGAAAGCCATTGGCAGCCTTGAAAACCGACAGCGGGCGGCTGAGGGTGAGTGCGTTCGAAGCCGCGCTGGCGTTCTGCTCAGGCGCGACCACGGTAACGTCCGCCAGCCCGCACAGCCCGGCGTAAAGCGCTTGCAATCCGGGAGCTAGATAACCATCGTCATTGGCGAGCAGGATGCGCATGGCTGCATCTTATCGGGGACTCGATCTGCGGCTGGAATGCAGCCTCTGGCAGCCGTCGGCCAAAGCCCCGTGCCAGCGCCTTGGCCATACAAGCCGGCCACAAAAAAGCGCCGGGCTGCGAGGGTCGTGCAGACGCCGAACCCGGCCAAGACGCGCAAGACACGCGAAGCCCTGGGCAAGCCCGGCAAGAAGTCGGACGTGCTGACGCGGGAACAATTGCCCGCCTGGTTCGCCCATGTGCGCCAGATTCAAAACCCGGCCATCGCCGCCGCGCTGCAAACCCTGCTGCTGACTGGTGCCCGCCCTGGTGAGGTGCTATCCCTGCGCTGGGACGACATCAATACGCAATGGAAAAGCATCGTGATGCGGGACAAGGTGGAGGGCGAGCGCATGATTCCACTCACGCCCTATGTGGCGCAGCTACTGGCCGCCCTACCCCGCCGCAATGCCTGGGTGTTCTCCAGCGCCACCAGCGCCAGCGGGCAACTGTCCAAGCCGAACACGCCGCACGCCCGCGCCTGCAAAGCCGCCGGGCTGGAGGATTTGACGCTGCACGGCCTGCGCCGTTCGTTTTCCACCCTTACCGAATGGCTGGAAATCCCCGCCGGGCCGGTGGCGCAAATCATGGGCCACAAACCCAGCGCCACGGCAGAACGCCATTACAAGGTGCGCCCGCTGGACTTGCTGCGGGTTCACCATGAGCGCATCGAGGCGTGGATTCTGGAGCAGGCTGGCATCGACTTCCAAGCCACGCAAGCCCTGCCGACGCTGCGCCGTGTGCAGTGAAACAGTAGCCTTTACGCTACAATCTGCCCATGTTTGAAGTGCAAAGCTACCTGACAGACGAAGGGCAATGCCCCGTGCAGGACTGGCTGGCCGCTTTGCCCGACAGACAAGCCCGCGCCCGCATTGCAACCCGGTTGCTGCGCCTGGAGGCTGGCAATCCGGGAGACTGCAAAGCCTTATCGGGTGGACTGTGGGAATTGCGCATTGACTGAGGGCCGGCCTACCGGGTGTATTACGCCCGCGCCGGTGCCCGCTTGGTGCTGCTGCTGGCTGGTGGCGACAAGCGCACCCAGCAAGCCGACATTACAACCGCCCGGCGCTATTGGACAGACTGGCAACAAAGGAACGCACCATGAACGCATCACGCCCCCTGAATCAAACCATCGTCGAGTTGCTGCGGCAGGATGAAGGCTTTGCCGAGGAACTGCTGAATGCAGCCATCGACGAAGCCGACGAACCCGGAGGCCGCGAAGCCTTATTAGCCGCCCTGCGCAGCATTGCCGAAGCCAAGGGCATGCGCGCCATTGCCGAGGAAACCGGGCTCTCGCGTGAAACGCTCTATCGCACGCTTTCGCCGCGTGGCAATCCCACATTGCGCACACTCATGGCCGTGACGCATGCCGCAGGTTTGCGCCTGCGGGTGGAAAAGGCTCACGCATGAAACGCAACCTTGCCGCCGAACTGACTGAGGGCACGCGAGCTCTAGCCGCCTCACGCACCGGCAAAACTCTGCACAGCATCAAGCGCACCCTGCTGGCCGTGCCCGAAGTGCGGGCCGAATATGACGCCCTGGGGGATGAATTCGCCATTGCCCGCGAAATGATTGCAGCCCGCGCCCGCGCTGGCCTATCGCAAGCCGAGGTGGCGCAGCGCATGGGCACGACGCAAAGCGTGGTGGCACGGCTGGAGAGTGGCAAGCGCCCGCCGTCCCTGCGCAGTGTGCAGCGTTACGCGCAAGCCGTGGGAGCCCGCGCCGTGGTGCGCTTGGTGGCATGAGCATGATGCACAACCCAGCGCACCCCGGCGAAGTGCTGCGCGAATGGAATCGCGTTGAGCCTGCCACAGCAGGCCGTGCATCGTGGCGCTTGCGCTTTCAGCATGGCCGGCATGGTGAGTCTCGGGAGCAGCGAAGGGTCGAGCTCCTTATACGGGCCGCCTACGGGGTTGGACACACCCAGCGGCGGTTCATGGCGATGCCACGCCCCGAGCAGGAGGCGCAGGTTCGGGCCTGGGTTGGCGAGGCGCTGGAGTCGCGCGAGATTCGTCTAGGCCGGCTCCCGCCACGTTGATGCTGACCCGCACCGATGTATGGCCATTGTTTACCGGCATTGCGACGAACCGCCCGCTTTAGTGGCGCAGTTCGCAGGATGAATGCACGCCCGGCCATCGCGCCGGGTTTGTCGTTTCTGGAGCCCGCCGTCATACCCTGCCATTCCCGTGCAGACATTACACAGCCATTACATGAATGCCGGGCAACAAAAAGCCCGGCGGGTTAGGCAGGGCTAAGTGCTTGAAATCTTTGGGGTGGCTGATGGGACTCGAACCCACGACGACAGGAATCACAATCTACGGCGGCAACCCGCATAAATACTGGCTTGCAAGGCAGTCCGTGGGAATTCCATACAGAATTGCGGCGCTAAGCTTTGCGCGGGCTCCAAGAGGGTCGTTCCCACGGAAAATGACATCTCCCAGATCCGCCCAAAAGGTGGTTCATCCGTACGTCCAGCGAACCATCTTGACACCTGAAGTGATGGTCAGGTGCTGATAGCAGGGGTATTGGTTCTCGCCCAGTTGTGCGGCAGCAATTCGCTCAGACGGCTACCGCTTGCATCATGCGAGAAAAGTGATGGGCGTCCCGCACGTTTTCGCTCTCGCTGGCCTGCGCAGCCCGTCGCATCCAGTCGACGTCGGCACCGGCGCAGAAATGCTTGCCTCTGGCGCGCAGTACCACAGCCCGCATTCCAGGGTTGCCGCCCATCGCCTCGAAGGCCTGGGTGATGCGCGCGATCTGCGCCTCATCGAAGGCGTTGTGCACTTCAGGGCGCGGTTGAGGATGATCACACCCAGGCCGGCAGGGGTGAGTTCAGTCAGCAATTCAGATGTGGACATGTCGGACGGGTTTCAGCGTTTGGGTGTGGTGAGGTCGGGGTTCGAGCGTTTGAGGCTGATCAGGGGTTGGACGATGGGCGCTTGCACCGAGGCGCGGTCGGCTTCCACAGTGGGCAGTGGCTGGACTTCGCGCAGACTACGCAAGCAGCGCCGTGTCAAGTCTTGGTAAGTGCGGGTGCCGTCGAGCTTCCAGGCCATTTCTTCGGCTTGCAGCTCGCGTTTAATTTTGGCCGGCAACCCGGCGGCCAGTGTGCGTGGCGCCACACGCATGCCAGCAGGAATGAAGGCACAGGCGGCGACGATGGCCTGCTCGCCGATCTCGGCATCGTCCATCACCACTGCGTTCATGCCCACCATGGCATCGCGCCGCACCACACAACTATGGAGCGCTGCACCATGGCGGATGTGCCCATTCGCCTCGACCACGGTGTCATGCCCTGGAAAACCGTGCATCACACAGCCATCCTGCACATTGGCGTGCCTCACCCGCGGCAAGTCCCACGCTGGCAACGAGCCCCGGATCACCGGCAGCCATCGCTTCCGGTGGCATCAGGGTCGAGAGGCGCTGATGCGCACGGAAAATCCCAATCATGACGTCGGCGAAGATCAGGATGAACGCCATGCCCAGA
>NZ_JBTRXV010000102.1:0-12447 GCF_054608695.1 Thiomonas sp. | reverse complement strand
AGCTAGCCAAAACAACTGATTGGTCGAGAACTTGAATCCAACCGCGGGCAATTTCACCACGACGACCGACCACACCATCCAGACTGCAAAGGCCAAAGTAAGTGCAGGGATCGAAATCCAAAGATTTTGTAGAGCAATATTCCGACCCTTTCGGCGCCAAAACGCTTCGTCTTCAGGAGTCCACTCAATAATGAGATTTCTAGACATGTTCAAGCCCCAGTAGAGTTATAAGAGTTGCTTCGCAGTTTTTTTACGAAAATGCAGAGAAAGACTTCTGACTGAGCCAATCTTGATTTTCTTACTATATCGCCTGCAGTTACGCTTTTACAGCATCCGTTTCGCTCAAGTCTTTCAATTATTCTTAGGCTTCACGCCAACCCTAAGATCTCTGGTGTTCCGCCTATTTTTTCCAACCCAATTCCAAATTACCTGCTGATACGGCCGCCATGTGTAATTCAACGGGAACACTGTGAAGTGGATCAAGCGCGTGAAAGGAATTAATCCGAAAATTACAAAAGCAGATAATATGTGCAGTTGAACAACATCGGGTAAAACCAGGATCGCATCGACTTTTGGATTCATAATGAAAATCGAACGTAGATAAGGTGTTACTGACGATGAAAACCAAGATGTTCCCCATCTGTCAAAATAAGCGATCATCAACCCAGTCATGAACTGAAAAGTCAGCAAAATATAGAGTATTACGTCCATACGGCTCGTGACCTTGCGTAACCGTGCATCACTCAAGCGCCTTACGATCAAAGCCGCGAGGCCGAACATTGCACTCAGCGCGAAGGCAAACATCGTCCACTCCAGCGCCAGCAGGCGCCATGGTTGGCCGTTCCACGCTAAAACAGTTTGAGGAATGGCGAATGCAGCCAAATGCCCAAGGAATACAATGAGTATCCCCCAATGAAATGGTTGGGTGCCCCAAAACAATTTCCGACTTTCTAGAAACTGCGACGACAGCGACGTCACCTTAAAACCCAGCATTCGATAACGATAAATCGACCCTACCAGCAATGTCGTGAGAGCGACATATGGCAGTATCGTGAACAGTGCTTGTCGAAAACTCATCTTAATCTCCTTGAGCCATTTCAACTGAAGGGCACGCAATTGCGCACATCGGGAGTTCGCCATCTTTAGAATCATGAATCGGAATAAAATTGTTACCTGTCAGTCCGCGATGTCGTTCCGGCACGCCTGGAAAATCGTGATCAAGCACCATCAACAGCGCCCCAAGAGCATGCCGATAGGGATTTCCGTAGTTCAGCTCCTCTTGCACAATAGCCTCTTGTTTCTTCTTTAGAGAAGCGATGCGATCACGGATTCGTTTTTCATCAAACGCCGAAAGCATCGAGCGAACAGCAGGAATCAGCGCTAGTTCAGCCATGTCCTTGACCAAGTCTTCATCATCCAAACAAGAAAACAGATCCAGTACATTCGAGAGATGGTCCGGTAGTTCAAGTCCGCAGTCATGACATCTTCTTCGGTGTTCCTCCTTCATGCTCGCCAGAAAGAGTCCGCGCTTATAGTCCTCGCCAAACAGCACATATCCGATCTCCAGATGGCAGATCGCCTGAACTTCGAACGTCTTGAGAAAGATTTCTTCTCGCTGCGTCGGGGCAAGCACGAGCATGTGGCTGACATATTTTTCAAACTCCGGCAGCGCGCCCGGATGTGATAGTTCGAGTTGAGCCTTGAAATTGCTTAATTCCTCGATCAACTCAAGCCCTGGGTAGCGGAATGGCGCGGAGAATTGCCTATAAATTTCTAGGTTATTATTCATCAAAGACCCCGAACCGGCTTTTCACGAAAACCAAATCCAACATTGCCCTTACGATCATCGGTGGCCTCAAGCAATTCACTCGCTTCCTCCCGATGCGCTGCCGGAATCACGAAGCGCTCCTCGTTCAGCGCCAAGGTGGTTAATCGGAATATGGCGTCCGCCATCTCTTCGCTCATCTCTGCTTCTTGCATCGCCTTGGTGACTTCTTGCTCAGGAAGATCGCCAACTGTCACTCTGCGGCGGTGAATCTTGACAGCCATCATCTTCTTCAAGACAGTCTCAATTTGCTTAACGTTACCGGCAGAGAACAGCGATGCCAGATATTCCAAAGGTAGCCGTGAGTTCTCGATCCCACCCCAGAAAGACTTCGTGGACGTGTTGTAAAGCCCCTCTGTGACCTTGCCCATAGTCGGCAGGAGTGGCGGCACGTAAAACAGATTAGGAAGTGTCCGAAATTCTGGGTGGAGTGGGAGTGCAATTCTCCACTGCTTCACAAATTTATAAATCGGCGATTTTTGAGCGGCGTCGATTGTTGAGTCTGCGATACCGCATTCCTTTGCCCTTTTAATCACATCTGGGTCGAAGGGATCGAGATAAATATCGAAATGCTTGTTAACGAGATCCTGCTCATCGCAAGACGCCGTCGACTCGATTTTCTCGGCGTCATAGAGCATCACGCCCAGGTACCGAATCCGCCCGACACATGTGTGAAAACAAGCCGGTGCCATGCCGGCTTCAAGGCGGGGGTAACACAGCACGCACTTCTCAGACTTTCCAGTCGACCAGTTGTAATAGGTTTTTTTGTAAGGACAAGCTGTAACGCACATTCGCCAACCACGGCAACGTTCCTGATTGATCAGCACAATCCCATCCTCACCCCTTTTATACAGGGCCCCGGATGGGCACGAAGCGACGCACGTTGGGTTGAGGCAATGATTACATATACGCGGCAGATACATAAAGGTGAGGCGTTCAAGCTGAAACATAGCCTCCTGCTCTTCGGGACTCAATTTTTCCAGGTTGACGTCCTTGCGTGCATAATCCTTTGTCCCCCCAAGATCGTCGTCCCAATTCGGCCCCGCTTTAACATCAATTGGATTGCCTGTGACCAAGGATATTGTCCTTGCCGTTGGCTGATCATTGCCTTCCGGCGCATCAAACAGATCAGAATATTTATAAGTCCATGGCTCATAGTAATCATCCATCACCGGCATGTCCGGGTTGTAGGTGATATTTTTCAGGGTAATGACCTTATTTTTATTGCTTTTTGGCCTTATTTCATCTCCAACTTTCTCCCATCCACCTTTATAGACCTCCTGATCCTCCCAGCGCGTTGGGTATCCGGTTCCAGGTTTAGTCTCAACATTATTCCACCACATATACTCCGCACCCTTGCGGTCGGTCCAAATATTCTTGCAAGCAACCGAACAAGTGTGGCAGCCGATGCATTTATCAAGGTGAAACACCATTGAAATTTGCGATCTGATATCCATGATTCTGTTCCCTTAGAAGTTGACTGTTTCCATTTTCCTGACCAGCACATGGGTATCGCGATTGACCCCCACCGGGCCCCAATAGTTGAGATGGTAGGTAAACTGGCCATAACCGCCAACGCAGAGATTCGGTTTCAAATGCACACGCGTGATGCTGTTGTTCATTCCAGCTCGCTTTCCACCTCTGATCTGGGACTTCGGCACGCTATAAGTGCGCTCAACAGCGTGATAGACAATGCAAACTCCCGATGGGATTCGTGCGCTCACTGCAGCGCGGGTGCAATAAACGCCATGATCGTTATAGACTTCGACCCAATCGTTGTCTTGAATTCCTAGACTTTCGGCGTCTGCCTCACTCAACCAACAGGGTTCCATGCCACGGGAAAGCGTCAACATTCGCAGTGTGTCACCATAGGTCGAGTGAATATGCCATTTCCCATGTGGAGTCAGGACATTCAACATTTTTGCCTTACCATCGTTCACTGATTGGCGTAAGTCACCATAAGCCTCTGGCGTAGGTGACGGCTTAAATGTTGGCAAGTGCTCGCCGAACGCAATATAGCCGTCGTGATCCAGATAAAAATGCTGGCGCCCTGTCAATGTGCGCCAAGGCACCTTGTGTTCGACGTTATAGGTAAATCCCGAGTAAGCCCGGCCATCGTCCATCAGGCCCGACCAGACAGGTGTATTGATTAGGCGTCGGGGCTGCGTTTTCAGGTCGCGATTATTGATCAGCACGCCCTTTGAGGCCTCACTCAAATGAGATAGCTTTAATCCAGTTTTAATCTCTGCATTTTTATAAGCACGTTGCGCCAGCTCTCCGTTTGTCGCAGATGAGAGATAAAGAACAGCCTCGATTGCTTCGGTATCCTCCTTAAGAGAAGGGTAGTGCTTGCCTTGAATTGTCTGTATATGATCTTTGTTATCTAGCATCTTGTCATAGAAATCGGCGCAATCATATTGATTTCCGTGTGCGCCCAAGCCCTTTGCACGTACGTTAGGCCCGAGCGTAATGAATTTATTATAAATCTGCGTGTAATCCCGATCTTCCAACGCGAGTTTGTGCATAGACTTGCCCAGCACCGGCTCGCATTCGCCCTTCGTCCAGTCAAGCATTTTTGGCTGAGCAATTTCGTCGGCCGTGTCATGCGAGAGCGCTGACATCACGATATCGGTGACCGGTTCCGGCATATGTTTCTTCGCCATCTCGCTCACAACGTTTGCGAGGTCCCGGAAAATATTCCAGTCTGTCTTTGATTCCCAAACGGGTGGAATTGCCGCGCTTAGTGGGTGAATGAATGAATGCATATCGGTAGAATTCAGATCATCCTTTTCGTACCACGAGGCTGTGGGTAGCACGATGTCTGAATAAAGCGCTGACGTGTCCATTCTGAAATTCAGGTCGATAATCAGGTCCATTTTTCCACTGACTGCGGCATCACGCCATTTGACATCTTTGACTTTACCTTTCGCCGCCTCATCAGCAATGTGATTATGGTGCGTTCCCAAATAATGATCGAGAAAATATTCGTGGCCCTTTGCACTCGTGCCGATTGCATTGCCGCGCCAAATAAACCATACGCGTGGCCAATTGATTTCGGCATCCGGATCGGCCACTGAATATCGCACCTCGGTCAGTTTCAGTTTTTCTAGGACGTAATTCTTGATTTCCTCCTCGGTGCTGGCCCCAGCTTGGCGCGCTTGCTCCACCAGTTCAAAATTGTTCACGTTGAATTGGGGGAAAAACGGAAGCCAACCATTTCGCACGGCTTTCACAATAAAATCTGCGGTATGCAGTTTCGTCGTGTCGTTACTCGGCGCGGCGTTGTATTCGTTTTGATTGCCGTCGTAGCGCCACTGGTCAGAATTCATGTAATGCCAAATAGGCGCTTGTTGAAGTCGTGTTGTGCTCTGCCAGTCGCGTGCTGACATGATGCTTCCCCATGAGTCTGAAGGCGCAAGTTTTTCCTGGCCAACATAATGATTCATCCCCCCGCCATTAACGCCGACACATCCGGTCAGCATGAGCGCCATCATTCCTGCTCGATAGATCAAATTGCCGTGAAACCAGTGGTTGATGCCAGCACCGACAATGATGGTGCATTTGCCGTTCGTCATCTCCGCTGTGCGCGCCCATTCACGGGCAAATTGCAGCACTGTTTCTGACCCGATGCCTGTGAAAATTTCCTGCCACGCTGGCGTATAAGCAGCATCCTTATCGTTGTAGTCTTCCGGGTAATCTCCCCCCAGGCCACGATCGACTCCGTAGTGAGCCATGATGAGGTCGTAGATCGTGGCAACGGATATGCGCTCGCCAGAAACCGTTGTCACATACCTGACCGGGACGCCTCGCAAAGCCTTACGATCCAACCCATACTCAGTGAATTCAACCGGTAACACGTCGTCGCTCTTGCCGAGCATCGTGAGCAGGGGGTCATAGCTTTGGTCGTCGAGCCCATCCTCGAGCTTGGTGTTCCAGTTTCCCTTCGCCTTGTCCCAACGATGTCCGACACTTCCCTTCGGCATCACCAGTGTGCCGGTCTGTTCATCAATGTTTAGAAATTTCCAATCGCCATTTTCCTGATCCTTATATTTTTCGACCCTGTTCGCGCGGAGTAGTTTGCCTGGGATGTAATGCTCACCATTGGCATGCAGCTCAACCAGATAGGGACTATCGGTATATTTTTTTGTGTAATCGATAAAATAAGATGTCCGCTTTTGATGATGCCATTCCGTCAGAATGACGTGCGTCACAGCCATCCAGAAAGCCCCATCTCCCCCTGCATGCACCGGAACCCATTGGTCCGCGTATTTCGCCACCATGCTGAAGTCGGGGGAAAATACGACCGTCTTGGTGCCGTTATGACGCGATTCCGAAAAAAAATGGACGTCGGGTGTGCGCGTCATCCCGAGATTGGCGCCCATGACAGCCGTGAATTTCGAGTTGTACCAGTCGGCGCTTTCGGCCACGTCCGTCTGCTCGCCCCAAACTTCGGGAAAGGCCGGGGGTAGGTCGCAATACCAATCGTAAAAACTCAGCAGCACTCCGCCCATCAATTGCAGGAAACGCGACCCTGCGGCGAAACTCAGCATCGACATCGCCGGAATCGGTGAGAACCCGACAAGGCGGTCAGGACCATATTTTTTGACTGTGTGCAGCGATGCGGCGCTGATCAACTCCATCGCCTCATCCCACTGCACACGGCGAAAACCGCCCTTACCGCGTGCTTGTTGATAACGCTTGCGCTTTACCGGATCGTCCTGCAGGTTCCGCCAAGCCAGGACTGGGTCACGGGTTTTCTCTTTTTCTTCGCGATACAGATCGAGTAAGGCTCCCCGCATCAGGGGATATTTGACGCGGATCGGGCTGTAGAGGTACCAAGAATAAGAAATGCCTCGCTGACAGCCCCGCGGTTCATAAGGTGGAAGTGATTTTTCGAGCAGCGGGTAATCTAGGGCCTGTGTTTCATAGACGACAATTCCATCTTTCACATGCACGTTCCAGGAACAACCTCCTGTGCAGTTGACGCCATGTGTGCTACGTACGACTTTATCGTGCTGCCAACGATTCCGATAAAACTCTTCCCAAGATCTTGTTTTTGGCGAAATAATGTCTTTGATCCAGCTCATGATGTCCTCGTTTCTTGTCGAATATTGGGCGTCTGATTCAATGTGTCTTGACCTGGCGCGCATAGATCAAATGCTTAGTGCTAACTCTTTTTCGCCTGATCCAAATCAGATTCATGACCGCCAAAATTGCAAGCATCCCCAAGCCCCCTGCTGCGAGCATGTGGTTCGCGACACGCGTTCCTGCTTGCGTTGCTTTGGATGTATTTGCCGCCTGCAGGAAGGCAATTAACTGCACTGTTTCTGCGGTCGTGACAGGATGATCCTTGTAGGCCATAGCCATCGGCGCAAAAGGGGGCGAGGTGATCATGGCCTTGATGCCGTCGGCGCCGATGGCTCCGTAGATCCCCGTTAGGCCAACGGCAAGCTTTCCACCGGCGATGCCGATCGTGGAGTTGTTGACGTCATGACAAGAGATGCACGCTGCACCGCCATGGGTAAGCCGCGTTTGCCCGGTGAAAAGCCTGGAGCCTGCCATGATCTGCAAAGAGCTTGGCTGTGCGGCTGCAGCGGGCGTAGCCGTCAGCGGTGCCGAAACATGGATTGCACCTTGAGAAGTTTGGGAAATGTAGGTCAGGATGCCACGGATTTCAGTGCTGGACAGCGCTTGATCTGGCATCACCATGCCGTATTGGGCGGCAAGCGATTTCGCCGCCAAATCACCACTCTGAATCACCCGCTGGGGGGATTGAATGAAATGCAACAGCCAGTCTGTCTTGCGGCTTGCCTCGATGTCCTTCAAATCCGGCCCAACCAGCTTTCCGCCACCGATCGTGTGACATTGAGCACAGCGCTGCTCGAAAATGGCCTTGCCCGTGTCGGCAAAAGCCTGGGTCATGTTCACCAGATACATCGCAACCAGCAATACGAAGGCCCCGCTCATCCATAAATGCCGGCGAGGTCCTGCCTTGGCGCGGGCCACGTGTTGATACGACAACCCTCTCATGAGTTTCTCCTGCTGCGGACTTGAATGACTTGGACGATAGGCCTTGGCCATGCAGTTGCCTACTGCAGGGAAACGTCATGAAAGGCGTTGATATACCCCTATCGAGGTATGGGAGTAGTTGTGCAAGCTCTTGATTCGGCTGCATTTTCAAAATCACTACCGCCGATTCCCCTCTGGCCGGGTTTTTCGCGGTACCCCCGAAGCAATTGCCGGCTCCCCAATGCAACGGGGCCCGCAATACATCATGCCCGTCGGGCCGCAGCAGCCCGATACAAGAACCACAGCAGAGGGAGTAGAGGCACGCGGTCGAATACAGGCGCCATATCGTGTATAGCCTCGCCTCGCCTCGCCCATACGCGAGCGATTCCTTACCTCGATCCATTGCATCGACAAGATGGCGCTGCGCAGCCCCAAAGAGGTACCGGCCAAGATCGTGGGCCCACATGTACTGACAACACGATGTGAGAGCGCCTCCGATTGGTCCTCGGCAGGTTCATAATGACTGCAGTTTCCTGGTGCACGGGACAACCACTGATTGCCTCGTGCGAAGCCCCTCATTCAGCCTGCCATAAGCGCAACGCCCAACTCCGTGGAAACCATGATTCGCTTGCACCGGCAGTTCTGGGGACAGTCGCTACTGGCGCGGCTGGCGCGAATGCTCCTTCTCATCGCGCTCCTCTCCCTGACGAGTTTGATCAGTTCCCTAGTCATCGCCGACAGCGCACGTGGCGAAGCTTCCGCCATCAACATTGCTGGGTCGTTGCGGATGAAGACCTACCGCGCGGTCGCAATGCTCGATGCAATGCCCGCGCGCAGCGGCCCCGATCAAATCAGCAATTTGGAGGCATCACTCAGCGATTTCGAAGCCACGTTGGCATCACCGACCCTCACCCAATTCATTCCATCCGATGAGCTCGACCGGCGTGCACATGCCTACCGCAGCATGCTCGCGACCTGGCAGCAGCGGATGCGCCCTTTGCTCATCGCCGAGGCCAACACATCACGATTCGGGCTCGAAACCCGACAAAGCGAGCAAGCTCGGGCTGCGCTTTTGACGCAAGCACGGAGTTTCGTCACGTCGATCAATAATCTGGTCACTTTGCTGCAGGACAACGTTGAAGCAAAACTCGCGTTGCTGCGGCTCATCCAAAGCCTCGCCATCACCGCTGTTTTCGTCGGCATTGCGGCCACGATCTATGTCACTCGCGCAGAGGTTCTCGTCCCCCTGAAAGAACTCCAGGAGGCCACCAAAAAGATACGCAGGCAAGATCTCTCGGTGCGCGTCGCCCAGTACGCCGCAAACGACCTCGACGGACTCGGCCTGTCGTTCAATTTAATGGCAGAAGATCTCGACAAGCTCTATCAGAATCTCGAACGTAAGGTCGCGGAGAAAACAGAATCCCTGGCGCGCAGCAACAAGTCGCTCGAGTTGCTCTATCGGTCGATCGGGCGCCTCTATCCCAGCGCAGTTAATTCGGGCACACATCTAGCCTTGCTGAACGACTTCGAGAAAGCCATCGGCGTCGGCCACGGTCTCGTGTGCCTTGCTGCCGACGGTAAACACAGTGATACCCGAACATCACTCAAATTCACTGCGGGCAGTCACCAACTGTGCCAGATCTCGAATTGTTCGGACTGCCAAGGGACCCATACCATACGCTGGCGCGAATTCGAACATGAGCATTTGCGCGCGCTTGCACTCCCTCTACACGATACCAACACCAGTTACGGTGTTCTCCAGTGGGTCATCTCTGCCGAGCAGGACCTGGAGCCCTGGCAGATTCAATTACTAGAGGCCCTCTCGACCCACATGGGAATCGCGATCGGCGAGGCCATGCGCGCCGAACAGTCGAAGCGATGGTCTGTCTACGAGGAACGTGCGATCCTAGCCCGTGAACTTCACGATTCACTTGCGCAATCGCTGTCGTATATGAGAATCCAGGTATGCCGGTTAAAAGCCGTGGTGCAGGCCAAGGATCCCGCGCAAATTGATCTCATCATGGCTTCGCTCGACGACGGCTTGGCCCATGCCTACCACCACCTTCGCGAGCTACTGTCGACTTTCCGCGTGAAGGCTGAAGACAATCTGACGATTGCACTCGAAAAGGCCGCGGCCGAGTTTTCTCTCCGCGGTTCCGTTGCCATCCGCACCCAAGTGGACCCAGCTATTTCCCCGCTGAGCACTAACGAGGAAATCAACCTGCTGCAAATCACAAGAGAAGCCCTCGCAAACGCGATTCAACATGCTAAACCGAACCATATCGATGTGAGTTTGCATGGGGGCGAAAACGGCACCGTTCAACTCATCATTGATGATGATGGGATTGGCGTTGGCGAAAAGGCCGCAAAGATTGGCCACCACGGGCTGCTCATCATGCACGAGCGCGCTAACCACATCCGCGCCGAAATATCCATCGCGAATAAGCCTAAAGGCGGAACCAGAGTTGCCGTGCAATTGACACCTAGCGCCCTTATCAACTCCATTCGAATCGTCCCCAGCACCGAGCATGAATTCAATACATGAAGTGGTGATCATCGATGATCACCCGTTATTCCGACAAGGGCTGAAAGACCTGATCGCGATGGCGAGCGAACGGCTTGTGGTCGTTGGCGAGGCAGACAACGGGAAAGACGGTCTGGAACTTGTGCGTCGGTTGGAACCCACGTTGGTCCTGCTCGATCTTCATATGAAAGGCATAAGTGGCCTCGACACGCTGAGAGAGCTTAAGGCCGTTTATCCGGGCATCACGACGATCATGGTCACGGTATCCGATGATGCCGAAAATCTGACTGCAGCGCTGCGTGCGGGCGCTGATGGTTACCTGCTCAAGGACATGGCACCGGAAGCCTTGCTCGCCAGCATCCTCAAGACATCCGAGACCGGTGTGATGACTCTGAGCGACAATTTAGTTAATTTATTAGTCGTGTCGCTACGGGAAGATCTTTTATCCAAAACGAAAGAGACAGCAAAATTGAC
Organism: Thiomonas sp.; assembly: GCF_054608695.1. NCBI lineage: Bacteria > Pseudomonadati > Pseudomonadota > Betaproteobacteria > Burkholderiales > Thiomonas > Thiomonas sp. Next base: position 1,615 of record NZ_JBTRXV010000102.1, on the reverse strand, counting down.
ACCACAAGAGTTCAATGTGCTCGCCCACCTCAAAGAAGGGAAGAGTAATAAACAGATAGCTCGAGACCTGGATATCGCCGAGGGAACCGTCAAGATTCACGTCAAACGCATTCTCAAAAAAATCAATGTTAATTCACGCACGCAAGCTGCCGTATGGGCCGTTGGAAACATCTGAGTTGCATATACTGAATTGATTAAAACATCGCTTGCACAATTGACATCGGTTGAAGGACGTCATGGAAATCAATAACTTTAATGATCTTCTGGAATTTGCACGTCGCGAATCCGAGCCGCAACGCCTTTTACTCGTATTTATCGGCGCCACGCTTCCCGAGAATGCCAGCGCAGAACAAATAGCCGCATTTCATGCCGGCAAGGGTGGCGAGCTTGAGCCTGTGATGTATGTCGACAAGGACCCTCATGAGATCCTGAGTTTCGAGGCCCTGACTGCGGAGTCAGCCGACTACGGCCCGCCGTGGTCCCTCGTGTTCACGTCGTCGGTCTCCTGGCGGGATGGTCGTGCCCCCACCAGTGAAGAAACCGAGGCGTCTCTGCACCATATGATCGAATGCATCAGGGCGGGTTTATTCGAAGGGATGCTGCCCTTCGATCGCGACGGAGAACCAGTGCACCTCGTCAGTGTCAGCACCACTTAAAAACCACGTGGTAGGTACCCCCGGGCCTCTGCCACTGCTCAACGGCAGCGGCGCGGCTTATCTGGTTTCGAGCCGGTGCACGATCGCCAAAATGGGCACGAGCGCGGTCCATCTGACCGCCAGGGGGCTGATCGATGATTTTTTCAGCCGATTCGAAAGCGCCGTGCGTGGCGAGTCTGGCAACGCCTCTCCGAGCGGCAGGGTTGAACGACTGTGGTTCATGATGCCCCCTTGGGCCTGCCCCCCGGAGTTCGACAATTGTGCTCGTAAGTAGTCGGCGCTGAAAAATTCCCATACGCTGCCCCCAGGGATTCGTAGCAGGTTGGTCTAGAGTCCGATCAATCCGAGAAGGAGATTGGACCGATGAAGAGGCGCTACAGCGAGGAACAGATCATTGGCTTCCTGCGAGGCCAATGCCGGGCTGCCGGTGCCCGAACGGCAGCCGCTGGTGCGACCGATGCAGCCCAACGAGGTGTGGAGCATGGACTTCGTGTTCGACGAGCTGGCCAGCGGTCGGCGGGTGAAGACGCTGACGATCGTGGACGACTGCTAGCCAAGGAGGTGGTATCCATCGCGGTGGACACCTCGATCCCGGCGCTGTACGTCACGCGGGTGCTCGACCAGGTCAAGGCCGAACGCGGGCTGCCCAAGGTGATCCGCACCGACAACGGCCCGGAGTTCGCCGGCCGCACGATGCAGACCTGGGCGGCGAAGAACGGCGTCGAGCTGCGGTTCATTCAGCCCGGCAAACCGGTGCAGAACACCTATATCGAAAGCGTCAACAGCCGCTTCCGCGATGAGTGCCTGTCGCAGCACTGGTTCGCCAGCTTGAGCCACATGCGCTCAATCATCGACAACTGGCGCGACGACTACAACCACCACCGGCCGCACAGCACCCTTGGCTACGTGCCACCGGAGGTGTTCGCCGCGCATTGCCGCCAGCATGCTGGCGGCAATTC